>CAMLKV010000287.1 GCA_946480635.1 uncultured Flavobacterium sp. | reverse complement strand
CTTTACATTTAGCATACACTTCATCTACTAAATGGTATTTGTTATTCACTTTTAGAAGTTCCAACATTGCTTGAAAAGCTACTAGAGTTTCCAATTTAGCCATATCAATACCATAACAATCTGGATAACGAATTTGTGGTGCCGATGAAACAATTACAATTCGTTTTGGATTTAAACGATCCATCATTTTAATGATACTCTTTTTGAGAGTTGTACCACGAACAATACTATCATCTATAATCACCAAATTATCAGTTGGCTTTATAACTCCATAAGTCACATCATAAACATGTGCCACCATATCGTCGCGCGAACTGTCTTCTGTGATAAAAGTACGTAACTTCACATCTTTAATAGCAATCTTTTCTGAACGAATTTTAACATCTAAAATCTCTTTTAGCTTATCAGCGGAAAGATTATCTTTATTTTGAAGTATTGCATCAATTTTGTGCTGATTCAAATAATCGTTTGCAGCTTCAATCATTCCAAAAAATGATGTTTCAGCTGTGTTCGGTATATACGAAAAGACAGTATTTTCAGTATCATAATCAACAGCTCTTAATACTGATGGCATGATAAGTTTCCCTAAATCTTTTCTTTCTTGATAAATTTCAGCATCACTACCACGTGAAAAATAAATTCGTTCAAATGAACATGCTTTCTTAACAGAAGCTTCTCTGACCTTTTCATCGAGAACTCTTCCATCTTTTTTAATAATTAATGCGTGTCCTGGTGTTATTTCTTGGATAGATTCAAAAGGAACATTAAATACGGTTTGAATAACTGGTCTTTCCGAAGCCACCACTACCACTTCATCATCTTGATAATAATATGCTGGGCGAATTCCAGCCGGATCACGAGTTACAAATGCATCACCATGACCAATCATTCCAGCCATTGCATATCCACCGTCCCAATTTTTAGATGCTCTTTTTAATATTCGTGCAATATTTAATTTTTCAGCAATTACTGGTGAAGCTTCTTGTTTTGATAACCCATTTTCTTTACACTCTTGGTATAAATCGGTTACTTCATCATCAAGAAAGTGACCAATTTTTTCCATTACCGTAACAGTATCAGCCATTTGTTTTGGATGCTGTCCTAATTGCACTAAATCTTCAAACAATTCCTTTACATTGGTCATGTTAAAATTCCCAGCCACTATTAAGTTACGATGCATCCAGTTATTTTGACGTAAAAATGGATGAACATTTTCAATGCTATTCTTTCCAAAAGTCCCATAACGAACATGTCCTAAAAATACCTCACCTACATAAGGGATGTTTTCTTTTTGAAGTGCAACATTATCCACATATTCAGGATGTAATTCTAATTCTTGATTGATTCGAGAATTGATTTGTCCAAAAATGTCTTGAATTGGCTGCGCTTGATTTGAACGGATTCGACTGATATATCTTTCGCCAGGCTCAACATCTAATTTGATACTTGCTAAACCCGCACCATCTTGTCCGCGATTGTGTTGCTTTTCAAGAAGAAGGTACATTTTTTCAACTCCATAAAAAGCTGTACCATATTTTTCTTTGTAATATTCTAAAGGTTTTTTTAATCGCAAAAGTGCAATTCCGCACTCGTGTTTTATTGCGTCACTCATTGTATTGTTGTGTTGTTATAGTTGTTTGAATTCCAGTACATTTATCTAAAATTCGATAATTCTAAAAATAAAAAAAGCCCCGAAAATTCGAGGCGTAAATTTATGATAATTCTATGTCAAATTGTGTTAAAGCCTTAAATTGCTTCAAACGACTTTGCACTTCTTCTTTTGTTAAATTTACCATTCTTTCTGTTCCAAATTTCTCTACACAAAAAGATGCTAAATTAGAACCATGAACAATTGCTGATTTCATGTTCTCAAAAGAAATATTTTCGCTTTGTGTAATAAATCCAGAAAAACCGCCTGCAAATGTATCGCCTGCTCCTGTTGGATCAAAAACTTCTTCTAACGGTAATGCAGGAGCGAAGAATACTTCTTTATTATGGAATAATAATGCACCATGCTCTCCTTTTTTGATAACCACATATTTAGGACCCATTTCATGGATTTTCGCAGCGGCTTTCACTAATGAATATTCTCCAGACAACTGACGAGCTTCTTCATCGTTGATAGTAATTACATCAACACGCTTCATTACGTCTTTTAATTCTGCAAGTGCACAATCCATCCAGAAATTCATAGTGTCTAATACTACTAATTTTGGTTTTTCAGACAATTGATCCAAAACACTGCTTTGCACTAACGGGTGTAAGTTTCCTAACATTACCACATCGGCATTTTTAAAGTTTTCAGGAACTACAGGTTTAAAATCGGCCAATACGTTTAATTCAGTAACTAAAGTATCGCGAGAATTTAAATCGTTGTGGTATTTTCCGCTCCAAAAGAAAGTTTTCCCTCCTTTTACAACTTCAAGACCAGTAACATCAATATTTCTTGATTTTAATAAATCGATATATTCTTGTGGAAAATCTTCACCTACTACAGAAACTATAGCAGATTGTAAGTTAAAATGTGAAGCAGAAAGACCTATGAAAGTACCTGCACCACCTAAAATTTTATCAGTTTTACCAAACGGCGTTTCAATAGCATCAAAAGCTACTGTTCCTACAATTAATAATTTATTCATAAAAAGAGTTGAAAAAAATTAAGCCGCAAATGTACAACATTGTTTTGGTAAATACCAACTTAGATTTTACTCAATTAACACAATTAATCTATTGATTAAAAAACAATTATAAAATAGAACTATTTTCTTGCTCATAAAAAACATCAATAGAAAGCTTAGATTGCTGAGAAGCCATTACTGCCAATTCATCACAGCGTTCGTTTTGTGGATGATTATTGTGCCCCTTAATCCATTTAAAATCTACTTGGTGTTTACGGTAAATTTTTAAAAAACGTATCCATAAATCTGGATTTTTTTTGTTTTTAAAACCAATCTTCTCCCAACCAAAAACCCATTTTTTTTCTACAGCGTCAACTACATATTTAGAATCTGATACTACCAAAACTTTCATTCCAGGATTTTTAAGCTTCTCCAAACCAACAATTACTGCCAAAAGTTCCATTCGATTATTAGTAGTTAATCGGAAACCTTCATAAAACTCTTTTTTATAATTTGTTCCAACTAATTCCATAACAACACCATAACCGCCGTTACCAGGATTTCCCTTGGCCGCTCCATCTGTATATATATGAACCTGATGTGACAATTTTAGTTTTTCGTTATTAGTTTTTCTATTGTAACTGGGAAATATTTATGCTCGAGTTGATGAACTTTATTGGCAATTTCTTCTGGAGTAATACAATCCTCAATATTTACAGATTGTTGAAAAATAATCCCTCCTTCATCATAATGCTCATTTACATAATGAATAGTAATCCCAGTTTCTTTTTCTTTATTTTCAAGTATTGCTTTATGCACATTCATTCCATACATGCCTTTTCCTCCATATTTTGGAAGCAATGCTGGATGGATATTAATTATACCATCTGGATACTTACTTATTATATCTGAAGGAAATTTTAAAAGAAATCCAGCTAATACAATTAAATCTGGCTGTAAATCGTCTACCATTTTAAGAACAGTACCGTCTGAAAGTTCACTTTTATCAAAAGAAAATGTCGCAACATCATAGTTTTTTGCTTTTTCTAAAACTTTGGCATGCAGATTGTT
>CAMLKV010000286.1 GCA_946480635.1 uncultured Flavobacterium sp. | reverse complement strand
ATTCCTCATTATGTACATATGAGGAATGGAGCAAAATTTGGCCCAGCTACATTATTAGATGGTATGCAAAAAGACGGACTTGTTGACGCTTACGACCAACAAGCTATGGGCGTTTTTGCCGATTTATGTGCTACTGAACATAAAATCACTCGTGAAGAGCAAGATGCATTTGCAATTCAATCATATGAGCGTTCAGCTAAAGCTTGGGAAACCGGAAAATTTGACAACGAAATTGTCCCTGTAAGTATTCCTCAAAGAAAAGGAGATCCAATTGTTTTTGCTAAAGACGAAGAATATACTAATGTTCGTTTAGATAAAATCCCAACATTAAATGCCGTTTTTACTAAAGAAGGTACTGTAACTGCTGCAAATGCTTCTACAATTAATGATGGTGCTGCTGCATTAGTTTTAATGAGTGAAGAAAAAGCAAATGAACTTAAATTAAAGCCATTAGCATATATCAAAAGTTATGCAGACGCAGAGCAAGAGCCAAAATGGTTTACCACTGCTCCTGCAAAAGCATTACCAATAGCTTTGAAAAAAGCTGGAATTAATACTTCTAATGTTGATTTCTTCGAATTTAACGAAGCTTTCTCTGTAGTAGGATTAGCAAATTCTAAAATTCTTGGTTTAGATAACAATAAAGTAAATGTTAACGGTGGTGCTGTTTCATTAGGACATCCTCTAGGTTGTTCAGGGGCAAGAATAATTGTTACGTTAATTAATGTTTTAGAACAAAACAATGCAAAAATTGGAGCAGCCGCAATCTGTAATGGTGGTGGAGGTGCTTCAGCAATAGTTATCGAAAGAGCTTAAAAAATTATAAGTTGTGAATTATGAGTTATAAGCAAAAAACTTATAACTCGTAATTTATGACTCTAAACTCATAATTAAAATAAATGTTTGGTATTTGTAATTTAGCCAATATTCCTTTACGATTTGAACCTAGTGACAGAAGCGAACTTGTTTCTCAAGTACTTTTTGGAGAGCATTTTCAAATCTTGGAACAAAACCAAAAGTGGTCAAAAATAAAATTAGCTTATGATGACTATGAAGGCTGGATTGACAACAAGCAATTCAAATCAATCACAGAAGAACAGTATGAATTACTTTCAAAAGACAGTATTATACTTAATGCAGATTTAATTGAATATATTACTTCACCTGATAATTTATTAATGCCTATACCACTCGGTGCATCATTATCATTTTTAAACTATGAGAATGTAAATTCTGAAAGTCTTTCATTTGAAGGAATTAAAACAAGTGGCATAAAACCTAAATCTAATCTTCTTGACACAGCTTTTATGTATTTGAATGCCCCATATTTATGGGGAGGAAAAACTCCATTTGGAATTGATTGTTCAGGTTTTACACAAATGGTTTACAAACTAAATGGCTATAAATTATTGCGTGATGCATCACAACAAGCAACACAGGGTCTAGCCTTAAGTTTCATAGAAGAAAGTGAACCAGGAGATTTAGCTTTTTTTGACAATGACGAAGGAAATATAATACATGTTGGTATCATTATGGAGAATAACTATATTATTCATGCAAGTGGTAAAGTTAGAATTGATCGCCTAGATCATTTAGGAATATATAATGCCGAAACAAACAGACATACTCATAAACTTAGAGTTATCAAAAAGGTTATATAAATAAAAAAGCTCCAAATTTTGGAGCTTTTTTATTTATCACATATTTAATTTTTCGCTTTTAAAGCTTTATACTTTTCAGTCATATCTAAAGCATTATACATATTTAAAAGTGTTGACTTAATATCTTTATCACTTCCAAACAATTCATATGCCTTTTCTAAGTGAGGTATTGCTGATTTATATATTCCTTCACGTTTAGCTTTAAGAACTTCGTACTTTTTATTATCAGCAGGAGATGTTCCCAATTTATTCATAGCTTCAACAATTTCTTTCTCACCATCTAACTTTAAAACTGCTAAATTCATATAGGCATTCTTGTATTTCGGATCTATTTCAATTGCTTTTAGATAATAACCCTCAGCATCAAGTTTTGCTTGTTTATCTTTTGATTGGGCCGAAATAACACCTAAATTATAGTATAAATCTGCATTGTTTGGATCTTTAGCCAAAACTTCAGAAATTAAATTTTTATAAGTATTATAATCGTTTGTTTGCAAATATAAATCTGCTTCAGACATAATTAGTGAAGTATCATCTGGATTTGCTTTACGAGCTTCAACAATAGCTTTTTTTGCAGAAGCTACATCATTTTTTTGAATGTAAATCAATGAAATGTTTTTGTAGATTTCACCTCTTTTAGATGGCTCTTTTTCATCTCTTGGAGAAGTGTGAGTGCCTAATTTTACAGCCTGATCTCTGGTTACCTTATCTCCAAATGTTTCATCTTTTTCACTAACTTTACTTTTGGCCAAATAATTTATTCCTTTCCCAGAATAATTTACATTTTTTAGCTTTGTATAATAATCTAGAGCCAAATCAAAGTCTTTTGCATTAACAGCATAATTTGCAGCATAATACAACATTGTTGTATCTTTTTTGTCTAACATGTAACGTTGATAAAGCTTTTGAGCACCTTCTTTAAAACGACTTGCTTCGATATCTGCTACTGCACTATTTCTTAAATCGTCTTTTAAAGCATTAAAAGTAGTTTGCGCCTGTGAAGTGTATTTACTTTTTCCAGTTTTCTTTTCAATTGAAAATAGCTCATTGTAAGCCTCAGCAGCAACTGACAAATTTTTATTAGCATCAATATTTTTCTTTGATAATTCGTAGTATGTATTTCCTTTAAGGAAATAATATTGTGCCTTTTGATTATCATCTGCATTTGCAATTAAAGATTCTGCTTGACTCAAAGCGGTTTTAGCTTCATTTGGATTACCAGCTTTTAAAGCCTTTTCAGCGGCTTTTAATTCATCTTTTTGAGCAAATGAGACTGCTGAGCTTAATAAAATAGTCGCAATTGCTAAATTTTTAATTTTCATTCTTTTAAATTTAAATTATTCTTGTGTATCTACTTCTGTTGAAGTCTCATTTGTGATATCATCGTTCAAATCATCTGCATTTTCATCAGATTCTTCATCTTCACGCATTACTTTACAAACCGCAGCAATCGAATCGTTACCTTTAATATTAATTAAACGAACTCCTTGTGTTGCACGTCCCATAACACGCAAATCTGAAACTCTCATTCTGATTGTTAATCCAGATTTGTTAATAATCATTAAATCATCTTCATCAGTCACATTGTTAATAGCAATAAGTGAGCCAGTTTTTTCAGTGATATTTAAAGTTTTAACCCCTTTACCACCTCTGTTTGTGATACGATATACATCTTCACCATCATCATCAACTAGCTTGGTACGTTTACCATAACCATTTTCTGTAACTACTAATATTTGAGAATCGTTTACATGATCTCTATCAATAGATACCATTCCGATTACTTCATCTTTTTCATCAGCCAGAGTAATTCCTCGTACTCCAGAAGCTGTTCTTCCCATTGGGCGAGTTTTCTCTTCTTCGAAACGAACTAACTTACCAGATTTAGAAGCAACTAATACTTGACTATTTCCTGTTGTTAATTTTGCTTCTAATAATTCATCTCCTTCTTTAATTTCACTTGTTTTGCGGACTCTTGAGTCCAAAATCTGGTCTATTGCAAAAATTGGGTCTCTCCCGTACATAAGGA
>CAMLKV010000285.1 GCA_946480635.1 uncultured Flavobacterium sp. | reverse complement strand
CTGAAGGACCTAATGGAAATCCTGATCCAATAGCTTCTGCTCGAGACATTAGAGAAACATTTGCTAGAATGGCTATGAACGATGAGGAAACTGTAGCTTTAGTAGCTGGTGGTCACACTTTTGGTAAAGCTCATGGAGCTGGCGATGCAGCACTAGTTGGTGTAAATCCTGAAGGATCTAGTATTGAAGATATGGGAATGGGTTGGAAAAGTACATTTGGTACAGGAAAAGGTGGCGACGCCATTACCAGCGGAATTGAAGGTGCATGGAAACCAAATCCAACCACATGGGACAATGGATATTTTGAAACACTTTTTAAATATGATTGGAAATTAAGCAAAAGTCCTGCAGGAGCCCATCAATGGGTACCAATTGACCCAGCGGCTGCAACTCTTGTAGAAGATGCTCATGATCCAACTAAACGTCACGCTCCAATGATGACAACAGCAGATATGGGTTTAAAAATGGATCCAATCTACGAGCGCATTTCAAGAGATTACTATGAAAATTTCGACAAATTTGCAGATGCCTTTGCTAGAGCATGGTACAAATTAACACACCGTGATATGGGACCTGTTACTCGTTATCTTGGTCCTGAAGTACCAAGTGAAGTATTAATTTGGCAAGACCCTGTTCCAGCTGGGAATAAAAATTTGAGTAATGAAGATATTGAATCATTAAAAGCTAAAATTTTAAATTCAGGGTTAACTATTTCTCAATTAGTTTCTACGGCTTGGGCATCTGCCTCTACATTTAGAAATAGTGACAAACGTGGTGGAGCCAATGGTGCACGCATACGTTTTGAACCACAAATCAATTGGGAAGTAAACAATCCATCACAATTAAAATCTGTGCTGTCAACTTTAGAAAGTATCCAAAAAGATTTCAACGCCTCTGGCAAAACAGTTTCATTAGCCGATTTAATTGTTCTAGGAGGATCAGCAGCAATCGAAAAAGCATCAAATGCAAAAGTACCTTTTGCTCCCGGAAGAGGTGATGCAACTTTAGAACAAACCGATGTACACTCTTTTGCAGTGTTAGAACCAAAAGCAGATGGATTTAGAAATTATAAAAGTGCTTCATCAAATCAAATTACTGAAGAGATGCTAATAGACAAAGCACAATTATTATCATTAACAGCTCCTGAAATGACTGTTTTACTAGGTGGTTTAAGAGTATTAGGTGCTAATTATGATGGTTCAAAACACGGTGTTTTTACTAAAACTGAAGGTCAATTGACCAATGATTTCTTTGTGAATTTATTAGATTTAGGAACAGTATGGAAAGCCACAAATGATTCGGGCGAAATATTTGTTGGTTCAGATAGAATTTCTGGTGTACCAAAATGGACAGCTACACGTGCTGATTTGATTTTTGGTTCCAATTCAGAATTGCGAGCTATTGCTGAAATTTATGCTTTAAGTGATTCTAAAGAAAAATTCACCAGAGACTTTATTTCAGCTTGGAATAAAGTAATGAATTTAGATCGTTTCGATATATAATCGTGTAAATATTAATTCTCCAGATAAAGGTGGTCTATTGACCACCTTTTCTCTTTATTTATCAACATATCCCTTAATTTTCAATTGGTTTCATATATTTGTTGGCTTTTAACAAACAAACCAAACAAAAAAATTATATGTCATTTTTAAATTTATTTAGAAAAAAATCATTAGATACCATTTTAAAACAAGGGGGTGATGGCGAACATTCAGGATTAAACAAAGTGCTGAATGTAAAAGACTTAACCTTCTTTGGGATTGCAGCGATTATTGGTGGAGGAACTTTCTCTGCGATTGGAAATGCATGTTTTTCAGGAGGACCTGGAGTAATTTTATTATATGTAATGTGTGCTATTGCTTGTGGTTTTACAGCAATGTGTTATGCCGAATTTGCTTCAAGAGTACCTGTTTCAGGTAGTGCTTATACGTATGCATATGTTTCATTTGGAGAATTATTTGCGTGGATTATAGGTTGGGCATTGCTAATGGAATATTCTATTGGTAATATTTATATCGCTTTTTCATGGAGTGGTTATTTTACTAATCTTTTGGAAACATTCCACATTCATTTACCAGAATGGCTTACTATAAATTACAAATCGGCTCATGCTGCCTTTTTAGAAAATAAAGCAGGTGAAGGATTATTGGCTTGGACGAACGCACCTAAGATTGGAGACCTAAAAGTTATATTTGACATGCCTGCAGTTGTAATCAACATATTAATCACTTTTCTAATTTACAAAGGAACTAAAGAATCCAAGAACCTAAGTAATGCTATGGTTTATGTAAAATTGGTTATCATTTTATTAGTTATCATTGTTGGGGCATTTTATATTGATATTAAAAACTGGACTCCTTTTATGCCAAATGGCTTTGGTGGAGTTATGGCTGGAGTATCTGCAGTATTCTTTGCTTACATCGGGTTTGATGCCGTTTCAACATTGGCAGAAGAAAGTAAAAATCCGCAACGTGATTTACCACGAGGAATGATTTACTCTTTAGTAATTTGTACTGTGGTATATATCATTTTAGCACTAGTTTTAACAGGAATGGTGTCTTATAATTTATTAGGAGTTAGTGATCCATTAGCAGAAATTTTTGCTTTAAAAGGTGTTAAATGGATGTTATTTATCGTTTCTATTGCTGCTGTTGTAGCTATGACAAGCGTAATGCTAGTTTTCCAGATGGGGCAACCTCGTATCTGGATGACCATGAGCCGTGATGGATTAATGCCTAAAAAATTTGCTGAAATTCACCCTAAACACAAAACTCCTGGTTTTGCAACAATTATTACAGGACTTGTTGTTGGACTTCCCATTTTCTTTACCGATGAAAACTTCGTGCTAGATTTTACTAGTATAGGTACTTTATTTGCGTTCGTATTGGTATGTGGTGGCGTATTAATGCTTTCTCCACAAAACGAAGCTGAATTAGCCGAAAGAGCAACTAAAGGAAAATTTAGAATTCCGTATATTAATTCGAAATTTATTTTCCCTGCAATTGTAGCCCTTACTATTGCAATACTATCAATTTATGTTCCAAATTTCTTTACTGATACTTTTGATTTTTCTGAAGATAAACTAGCTAGGAATTTGCCAATGATTGCTTTTTTCATTTTAACGATTGTAATGACTGTTTTAGCTTTTGTTAAACATTTATCATTAATTCCTTTATTAGGATTAGTTTCTTGTTGCTATTTATTAACTGGTATGGCAGTTTCTAACTGGAAATGGTTTGGGGTTTGGCTGGTTATTGGATTAGTTATTTACTTCTGTTATGGTTTTAAAAACAGTAAACTAAACAAAAACAGAATTGAAGCCACAATAGAAGATTAAAAATAGAAAAGTCCCGAGCAAAACGCTTGGGATTTTTTATATCAAAAAGTAATTACAAACGATTATATCCATTTGTTTTCGTTTGTAAGTGGAACTTTCGTATATTTGGTAGTTAGCAGCTATATCGGAAAAACTAAACGTAAAAACAAATTCGGTGAAAAAATATTTTTTATTCATTTTTTTAATAATGATTAATACAACTGGATTTACGCAAAATCTTGTTGAAAAAAATTATATCGTATTAATTTTCGATGTCAAGCAAAATGATAATTTACATCCAGAAAGATTCTCATATTGGATTGCTGAATCTGATAAATTAAATAAAAAGAATGGATTCGATTTTTCCCCTCTATTTCT
>CAMLKV010000284.1 GCA_946480635.1 uncultured Flavobacterium sp. | reverse complement strand
CTACTAAAGAATGGGCAGCTCGCGAAGGAAAAGACTGGGAACCGTATTGGAAATCGGACGATACTAAATTAGTTCACTTTATAGGGAAAGACAATATCGTATTCCACTGCGTAATTTTCCCTGCTATGCTAAAAGCCGAAGGAAGCTATATTCTACCAGATAATGTGCCGGCAAACGAATTCCTAAATTTAGAAGGAAATAAATTATCGACTTCTAAAAACTGGGCGGTTTGGTTACATGAATACTTAATTGATTTCCCAGAAAAACAGGACGCTTTACGCTATGCTTTAACAGCTAATGCACCTGAAACGAAAGACAACGACTTCACTTGGAAAGATTTCCAGGCGAGAAACAATAATGAGTTGGCTGCTATCTTCGGAAACTTTATCAACCGAGTAGTGGTTTTGACCAATAAATATTACGACGGAATTGTTCCTGCTCCAAATACTTTCAACGAAGTTGATGAAGCAACTTTGACAGAATTAAAAGCATATCCTGCTGTGATTGCTTCTTCTGTAGAAAGATACAGATTCAGAGAAGCCTTGGGAGAAATGATGAACGTAGCTCGTTTGGGCAACAAATATTTAGCCGATGAAGAGCCTTGGAAAATGGTAAAAACAGATCCGGAACGCGTTAAAACACAAATGTATGTAGCTTTACAAATTGCTGCCGCTTTACGTGTCTTGGCTGAACCTTTCTTACCATTTACTGCTAATAAATTGGCCAACATCTTAAAATTAGACGAATTAAACTGGAATAAAGTTGCTGAGACTTCAGATTTACTACGTGCTGGTCATAAAATTGGCGAAGCAGAAATCCTTTTCGCTCAAATTGAAGATACCGAAATTCAAAAACAAATTGACAAATTAGAAGCTACTAAAAAAGCAAATGTAGTAGCCACAAACAATAAAATTATGCCACAAAAAGAAACTGCAACTTTCGACGATTTCTCAAAAATCGATTTACGTGTAGGAACTATTATCGAAGCTGAAAAAATGCCAAAAGCAGATAAGTTATTAATCTTAAAAGTAGATACTGGTCTTGATGTTCGTACTATTGTTTCGGGAATTGCAGAGCATTTCACACCTGAAGAAGTAATTGGGAAAAGAGTGACTGTTTTAGTAAATCTTGCTCCAAGAGCATTACGTGGTGTAGAAAGCCAGGGAATGTTATTACTGACAAATAATGCGGAAGGTAAATTGGTTTTCATAAGTCCTGAAAAAGAAGGTGTGGAAAACGGAGCGACGATTGCTTAATTTTTTCAATATGAAATTTTATCAAATTTTCTTAACACTACTAATTTCTGGAGTTACTTTTTCACAGGAAAAAATCAACAACTTAAATTACGACAATTCAAAAGTAAAAGCATCATTATTCATAGCAGATAATGAAAATAAAAAAGTTGTATTTGTTAATCAATTTAAAACTTCGACTGATTATTTATTTTTAGATGAAAATATGAATCTGATAAGTAAAATTTCTGATGAAAATTTAGAGGAAAAAAAAGAATATATAGGAAACAGCTTTAAAAACGGCAAGTACTATACTTATTGGCATAAAGACGACATCATAACTGTAAAAGAGTTAGATTTTAATCAAAACTCTTTTAAGAAATATGAAATTGGTTTTACGCCTGAAAAAAAAGACAAAGAAATTGCAGCAATAAGCCAAAAAGAAAAACTTTATCTTATATATGTTAACAAAGAAACTAACTTTTTAAACATATATAGTTTAGAAGAAAATCAACTAAAAAAAAATGCGATAGATGTATCCCAAATGAAATTTGTTGATTCTAATAAATCAGTAATAGATTTTTACGACATCTGTTCAGAGGAAAATGGTTTGTTTTTTACAAATGGCTTTAATTTAGAACCAAAAAACAACTACTCATCATTGGTACATTCTGGACAAAAGAAAAAAGTTTTTATTGAAAATAATCATATTGTTCTGGCTTTTGACAACAATAATAGTTTTACTCAAACATTATTTGTTAATTTAAATGATTTCTCTAAAGTTCAGAAAATATTTAAAAAGCAACATGTCAATTTAAGCAACCCAACTGCATACATAGATTCTAATTCTTACTTAACTAACAATTATCTATTTCAGATAAAAAGTACTTATGATGATTTGTATTTGAATATTAAAGATCAAAATGGTAATGATGTTAAAAACATTACTTATAAAACAGATAATTTTGGAACCGCATATAATTCCGCTTTAATCGAAGAAGAAGGAAGTTTTATAAAAAGAGATACCTTAAAAAAAACAAACCAATTTATTCATCGTGTTTATGGTAAAAAAACTTCTATAAATGTGAAGTTAATTGATGATAAATACTACATCTATTTTGGAGGAGTTTCATATCCAAAACAAAACAGTGGAATTTTAATTGGAGGTGCCATTGGAGGTGCCATTGGAGGCATTGTTGGGGCACTTATTGCAGGTAGTCCAGATAATTTAACTATCAACGGTTATGCCAATAGAAACGTAGTTCATACTAAATTAATTTTAGATAAAAACTTTAATCACGTAACTGATAAAGCAGAAAATACCAAATTAGAAAATTTAAGGTCTTTTATCGAAACTGAGAAAAAAACTAAATTTTATTCGGTGTTTTCACTTACCGATAATTTATTTTTAACAAGCTATGATGACAATAAAAAGGAAATAGCTTTCTATAAGTTTTAAATATCCTTTTTGATTTCAATTAATTCAAAAGTAAATTTTGTAACTTTATAGAAAACGAACTAAACTATGTTACAAAAAAGTATTGAAGACGCTTTAAATAAGCAAATTAGAATCGAAGCCGAATCATCACAAGTTTATCTTTCAATGGCATGTTGGGCCGAGATTCATGGTTTTGAAGGCATTGCCCGTTTTATGTATTTACAGTCAGATGAAGAACGCATGCATATGCTTAAGTTAATTAAATACGTTAATGAGCGTGGTGGTCATGCCCAGATAACCGAACTAAAAATGCCAAAAACAACATTTACTGCTTTTCAGGAAATGTTTGAAGAGTTATACAAACACGAACTATTTGTTTCGCAATCGATAAACGAATTAGTCCACATAACTTTTGAATCTAAAGATTATGCTACTCATAACTTTTTACAATGGTATGTAGCTGAACAAATTGAAGAAGAAGCACAAGCGAAAAACATATTGGATAAAATCAATATGATTGGTGATGACAAAGGCGGATTGTATTTGTTTGATAGAGATATTTTACAAATTACTGCGAAGAATGCAGCAGATAAACAAGCATAAAACCTTTTTGCTTTGAGCAAAAAAGAAAAAAATAAAGACAAAGACAAGCACGAAAAAGAGCTTAAAAAATTACACAAAAAAGCAGAAAAGTGTAAGTCAAAATGTTGCGAAAAATACAAAAAGAAAGAGTCTAAACGTTGCAAGCGCTGTCCCATGTTTGACTTGATTGAAAAATATCATATAGCTCCTTCTCTTTGAAGGAGTTTTTTTATATAAATAGTTATGAAACCAAAAATTATTGCTTTTGACGCTGACGACACCTTATGGCACAATGAACCCTTCTTTGACGAAGCTCAAGAAAAGATTTGTGCTTTGTTTCAAAGCTATGCCTCACACCAAGAAATTCTTCAATTAATTTTAAGTTATCAGGTTAAAAACTTACCACTGTACGGGTTCGGAATCAAGGCTTTTACATTATCGGCAATTGA
>CAMLKV010000283.1 GCA_946480635.1 uncultured Flavobacterium sp. | reverse complement strand
GCAAAAAAAAATTAAAAATCCCTTACAAATAAAGGCTTAACGCATTTTAAACACGAAAAATTAAACCCCATAAAAACATGATGTTTTTATGGGGTTTTAGCCACATTTTTACTTGCTTTTACACTTATTTTGAGGAAAAAATATTAATGAAAAATGTTAAAAAAACGCAGATTTATAAAAAACACATTTTATAATGATTTAAAACAAAAAGTTATAATTATTATTTTTTTTTAATTATTATAATATAAATAATTAAAAATTAAAAAACATTGAAAAAGGAAAGATTAGAAGAATGTAATTAAAAATCTTCGCTTGATGGTTTTTCAGTTTGAAGCCTCTTAATTATTTCATTTAGTTTATCTATTTGAGCTTCTGATTTTTTCACATAAAAAACTAATGCTACTATCAATAAAACTGAAATAATTAAAATGACTGAAATGGCGTACCAAAAATTAGGAATTGAGTCTTCCATTTTTTTCTTTCCCTCCAATTCCTTTTGAAGTAAAGAATCGCTTACTGAAGTTCTCTCCTGTTCCTTTACTTTCCTTTGTGCTCTAAGATATTGAGTACGAAATTTTGTATACTTTTTCCAATCATTTATGGCTAAATAATTCTCAGACAATCCTTTGTAGATTTCCTGATTCAATACTAAATCATTAACATCTTTTGAAACAACAAGAGCCTCTTCAAGTATTTTAATGGCATCATGATATTTTCCTTCCATAGTGTAAACTTGAGCCAATCCTTTTTGAGCAAAAGCCAAAAGACTGTTAGCGTTTATTTCTTTTGCATATGCAATTGATTCCTGAAAAGTCTTGGTAGCAGATTTAGTATCAGACATCAGTAAATAACAATTTCCTTTATTATACTTTGCAATACTCAACTTATTTACATTTGCTTTTAAATTCTTCTTATCTAGCAATAATTCTTTTATTCCACGATCAAAGTAACTTATAGCAATATCACAGTTTAATTTTTCCTTATATATAAAACCTCTTACAATATAATTTACACCTAAATTAGTATGAACAGAATCTCGTACAGAATATTCAAAACATAATTTTTCAGATTCATCTAAATACTGAATCGACTTATCATAAACCTTCAACTGTTGGTATTGAATTCCCATTTTATTTAAAATACCAATTTTGAGAAGCTTATTCTTAGATTGCGGCAATAATTCATTCGCCTTTAAAACATATTTTAATGATTTTTTATAATCACGTTTAGAAGAATATCCATCAGATATTAATCTATAGCCCCTAATTTTAATATCAATATCATTACCAGCTTCATTAACCACCAAATTTCCAGCTGCAATAACAGCATCTGGATCTACATACATTTTTAAAGTATTAACTTTTATTATACTATCAAGACGTTTGAAACTTTGAGCTTGAAAAGAAAAAGTAAAAAATAGAAACCCAATTAAAATGAAAAAACGTTGAAATGAATTAAACTTTCGCATCATAATCTATTTAAAAGTTAATAACTTCTCTCTCATCTTTAAGGAGTTCAATGAATGTTATTGGTGCAATACCTGTAATTGATTTAAAGACAGTTGCAAAACTGCTATGTGATGAAAAACCACTAGTTTCAGCCAAATAGCTTATTTTATAATTAATAAAATTAGAATCCGATTTTAATTTTTTGACTATAAAATTGATACGAAGCTTATTGATGTATGTATTAAAATTAACATTGTAATGCTTATTAATAACCTCAGACAAATATTTTGTATTAGTTTCAAATTGCCCAGCTAAAACTGCTAAAGACATATCCTTACTTGTAAATCGGGTAGAATTTTCGAAACGCTTTAGTTTACTTAAAAGCAATTGCTCAGTATCTTCTGGAACAAAAAACTTTTTATTTACATCTTTCTTTTCAGAGAAACGAACAATAAAATTATTACGAGTAACTTCTAGATAACTAATAATTTCGTTTAGTCTTTTTTTCTTTGAGTAAAATTTTATCCAAACAAATCCAACAATTATTAAAATTAAAATCAATACTGAAGTTGCGAGGTAAAGTTTAGTAAAATATTCCTTCAATTGATTTGAGTAATTCTTTTCCTGCTCTTTAACAATCAAATTATATGCAGTATTCACTGACTCTTGATCTGCATTTTCTAATAATGCCTGAGTTTTAAGAAACTGTTTATTATATAATTTATAATTACGACTGTCATTTAAAACTATAAAATTGGCCACCAATAATTTATTGGCTGTATCGATATAATAAAGATTTTGAAGCTTATTAGCTATTTCCAATGCTTTAAGAAGATCCTGTGTCCCGTTTTGAGGAACTTTTTCATGGAATTTAATGGTTGACATTCCTGTTAAAGCATAAAATTCTGCAAAAATATTACGTTCCTTTTCATTATTAACCAATCTAAGAACTTCATCATAATAATCTTTTGCATTCTCATAATCACCCAATCCAAAGCATAGTCTTCCTCTTATAATATTATATTTCAAATTAAGAAACCGATTAGCTTTCAAACTAGAACCAAACTTTCCTTCTTCGTTTTTTAATACTATTGAAGCTTCCTTATAATTCTGACGTTCAAGCAACAAAGCAAGTTGTTCAAGCGTTATTGAAGTCTGAAGAAATTCTTTAACTTTTTGATCTTTAACTTGAGAAATTTCTTCTTTAGCAATCTCTACATATTCTTTTGCTTGTTTATCCAAATATAAAGTACGAAGAACAATTGCTTTTTCAATCAAGATTTGAATTCTATCCATTGGAAGTATTCCTGAGACATTTTCATCAGCCAAATAAAGGTAATTAAGTACGTTTGTATGATCTCCTTTTACTTTATAAATTTCAGCTATTAAAAAATAGATCCTTGTTTTTTCTACATCAGACACATTTCCCTTTAGCAAGTGCAATGCAATTTTTAATGCATCGTCAGGTTTTGAGTAAACCAAGTCTTTAGATTCGTTAAACAACGATTCTTGTTTATTAAAATCTTGAGCTAATAAATCGTTAAAAGAAACAGAAACTATCAGATTAATTAAAATCAAAAGGAAAACAGGAATTCTTTTATCTCTCATCTGAATTTGGTTGTCTAGAATCAAACAATTAAAAACTATTTAACAAAGGTATTTATTCTACGAAAAAATTAAAAATTCTTTGTTTTACAAGGAAATACATATAAATTTTATAATTTTATTTTTCATTTAAATTTAACATTTTTAGTATTAGTAATTTAAAATTTTAATTAATTTTAAAATATTTTACTTTCAAAAATAAATTATTACAAAAAATTAACTGAAAGCACCTTTTTTGTGATTTTTAAAAACAGAATTTTCTTCTTGATTTAACTATATCTTAACACCTTTTCAAACAGAAAAAAACAAACTTTACTGAAGTTTTTAAACCAATATCCAGAAAAATGGACAAAAGGACTATTTTTATTATTTTATTATTAACGCTTAATTTCTCACTTTTTTCACAAGAGAAATGTACGCTTAGTGGAACTATTTCTGATGCAAAAAACAATGAGACACTGATTGGTGTATCAATTTTTATCAAAGAAGCTAATGCATCAGTATTAACAAATGAATATGGATTTTATTCCATAACACTCCCTAAAGGCATTTACAGTATCATGGTTGATTACTCAGGGTTCATATCTGTAGATGAAAGAATCAACTTGACAGAAAATACCAAGAAAAATTTTGTCTTAAAAGAAGAGAA
>CAMLKV010000282.1 GCA_946480635.1 uncultured Flavobacterium sp. | reverse complement strand
TTGGCTTTAACAAATTGTTCACCTTCACCAATTTTAAAACCGGCCAAAACTTGTGCACGATTAGCAATGACTTCGTTGACATTCATGTTGCTTTGTGTTCCGGAACCAGTTTGCCAAATTACCAATGGAAACTGATCGTCTAATTTTCCTTCAAGAATTTCATCACAAACTACACCAATAGCATCTCTTTTTTCAATTGGCAATACTCCTAAGTCATGATTCGCGTAAGCTGCTGCCTTTTTTAGATAAGCGAAACCTACTATGATTTCTTTTGGCATCGATGCCGCATTTCCAATTTTGAAGTTATTTCGTGATCTTTCCGTTTGAGCTCCCCAATATTTATCGACAGGAACTCTTACTTCCCCCATCGTGTCTTTTTCGATTCTGTATTCCATTTTTTAGTTTTTTAATATAATTCAGCCAAAAACTGAACTATAAAATTACATTTATTATAAGAAACACGAAACTTTGGCCGTTATTAACTTTAAATAAAGAAATTCTTTGTTATTTTTACCGCAAATAAATTATTTGTATGAGTTCATCTTTTGAAAAATTTCAAAAACGTAGACTAATCACGTCTTATTTTTCGGTTGTATTGAGTGTTTTTCTAGTATTGTTTTTACTGGGAATTCTTGGATTATTTATAATTAATTCCAAAAAACTTTCAAACGATTTTAAGGAAGGGATTGCTATGTCGATTTATTTTAAAGATGAAGCAAAAGACACTACTCTTACCAAATTTGGTGACAGTGTAAAAAGTGTTGTATTTGCTAAATCGGTGAAATACGTTTCAAAAGAAGAAGCTGCAAAAGAACATGAACAAACTTTGGGTGAAAACTTTACCAAATTTTTAGGTGCCAACCCATTACAAAACTCTTTCGATATTCACATCAAAGCTGATTATGTAGAATATGACAGCATTACTAAAATAGAAAGAAAACTTCGTGAAAACAAACTAATTGCTGATATCGTTTACGACAAACAGTTAGTTAAAATGGTTAACGAAAACGTGAAAAAAGTTAGTATGTGGATATTAATCGTTAGTGGTTTTCTAACATTAATTGCAGTATTACTTATCAATAGTTCAATGCGTTTATCAATATATGCAAATCGTTTTATCATTAAAACGATGCAAATGGTTGGTGCTACAAAAGCGTTCATTAGAAAACCTTTTATCTGGAGAAGTGTGAAGCTTGGAATGATTGGTGCTGGTATTGCAGTAATAGCATTACTTGGTGTACTTTTTTACTTAGATTCAAATTATCCTAATCTTGGTATTTTAGAGGACAAATTATCAATCCTTTTTGTATTACTTGGGGTATTTGGCATTGGTGTTTTAATTACTTGGTTAAGCACTTATTTTGCTACTCAACGTTTCTTAAACTTAAGAACAGACGATTTATATTAAATTAAAATAAATGTGACTTCGAGAACCTCAGTCACCGTTGCTTGAGGCTCTCGAAAGCAACATAATACATATAAAATGGAAGATAAAAAACAAGAATTCCTTTTTGACAAGGTAAACTACAAGTTCTTAATCATTGGATTAGCTGTAATTGCTCTAGGATTTATTTTAATGACTGGCGGTGGTAGTGATGATCCGAATGTTTTTAATCCAGAAATTTTCAATTTCAGAAGAATTCGTTTAGCACCTACAACAGTTTTAGCTGGTTTTGGTATCGTTATTTATTCTATCTTCAAAAAGTAAATAACAGTTTCTACTTAGATGGATTTACTCAAAGCAATACTTATCGCAATTGTTGAGGGTTTGACCGAATACTTACCGGTTTCGTCAACAGCTCACATGATATTTACCAGTTCATTTTTCGGGATTCAGGAAGACGATTTTGTGAAGTTATTTCAGGTTTCAATTCAGTTTGGAGCCATATTAGCCGTTGTGGTTTTGTATTGGAGAAAGTTTTTCGATTTTTCAAAATTCAACTTCTTTATCAAATTGGCTTGTGCAGTAGTTCCTGCTCTTGTTTTAGGAAAATTATTCGACGATAAGATTGAAGCAATATTGGGAGATCCTATCCCAATTGCAATTGTATTAATTGTTGGTGGATTTATTCTACTGATTATTGACCGTTTTTTCCAAAACCCTACTGTTTCTTCAGAAGAAGAAATTACAGTAAAAAAAGCAGTAACCATAGGCTTTTGGCAATGTTTGGCCATGATGCCTGGAACTAGCCGAAGTGCAGCCTCAATTATTGGGGGAATGCAACAAGGTTTAACACGTCATGCTGCAGCCGAATTTTCATTCTTTTTGGCAGTTCCTACTATGTTGGCTGTAACATGTTATTCGGTGTTTTTAAAAACATACGAACACAGCCAAATGAAAGGTTACGAGTTAATTATGCAGTCAAATGATACAATTACAATGTTTATTGTAGGCAATATTGTAGCCTTTATTGTGGCTATTTTAGCAATAAAGTTCTTTATTGGCATCATAAAACAATATGGTTTTAAACCATGGGGTTGGTACCGAATCATAGCTGGAACCTTATTGTTAATTTACTTTTCTTACTTAAAATAATTTGGTTTGTATTCTAAAGAAGATATATTAAATGGTCAAGTTTTATTAATTGACAAACCTTTGACTTGGAGTTCATTTCAAGCAGTAAACAAACTGAAATATGTTTTAAAAAACCGATTGGATTTACCTAAAAAATTCAAAATTGGTCATGCAGGGACTTTAGATCCTTTGGCTACTGGTTTATTAATTGTTTGTACTGGAAAATTCACCAAAAAAATCCCAGAATTCATGGGACAAACTAAAGAATATACTGGAACAATTTGTTTAGGAGCCACCACTCCATCCTACGATTTAGAAACAGAAATTGACGCCACTTTCCCAACTGAACATATAACTGAACCATTAATCCATGAAACTCTGAAAAGTTTCATAGGAGAAATTGATCAAAAACCTCCAGTTTTTTCAGCTATCAAAAAAGATGGCAAACGATTGTACGAACACGCAAGAGCTGGTGAAGAAATCGAAATAGAAGCCCGAAAAACAACTATTTACGAATTTGAAATCACTCGTTTCGAATTACCTGAAATTGATTTTAGAGTAAGTTGTAGCAAAGGAACTTATATTCGTTCTTTAGCTTATGATTTAGGCTTAGCTTTACAATCGGGTGGACATTTAACTGCTTTACGACGTACAAAAAGTGGTAAGTTTTCAGTAGATAACGCATTCACTCCAGAAGCTTTTGATAAACTAATCCCTAAAAAAGAAAATTAGTTAAATTTTTTGATGGTGTAATTCTTCAAAATGAAGCATCAAGTCAGTCAATTCTTCCATGGTGCTTAAGCCTTTGTCATGTAAGTACCACATTTGTAACTCAGTTTTTGCGGTTTCATCTACAACACCATATTGAGCTTTGTAGCTTTTTATCAAATTAGCTGCTCCTTCAGGTCTTGGTCCCCAAGAACCTTTTACCATCATCGATTGTTTTTCGATTATAATAACTTTAGGAATCGACTTACTACCATTAGTTAAAAACATATTCATTAAAGCTTCGTTTTCATCTCTAAAAACCAATTTTAATTCAATTTTAGAAGAAATTGAAGCCATTTTATTCAAAATAGGAGCAATTTGAGCCACATCGCCACACCATCCTTCAGCTAAAACTAACCAGATATATTCTTCTTTAAGTGAATTCAGTTTTTTTGCAACATCATCATTAACTTGAATAGTTTTAT
>CAMLKV010000281.1 GCA_946480635.1 uncultured Flavobacterium sp. | reverse complement strand
CAACAGATACCTGGCGGGCTTTATGAAGCAAATAATATGGATCAACACCTATACAATGTCCTCCAACTAGACCTGGCTTGAAAGGAAGAAAGTTCCATTTTGTTCCAGCTGCTGTCAAAACATCTTGTGTATCAATTTCTAGAATATTGAAGATTTTAGATAATTCATTCACAAAAGCGATATTGATATCACGTTGAGAATTTTCAATCACCTTAGCAGCTTCAGCCACTTTTATTGTTGGTGCGAGATGTGTTCCTGCAATAATTACAGATTTATATAATTCATCGACTTTAATCCCAATTTCAGGAGTAGAACCAGATGTAACTTTAAGTATTTTTTCTACTGTATGCTCTTTATCTCCAGGATTAATTCTTTCGGGTGAATAACCTGCAAAAAAATCTTCATTAAATTTTAATCCGCTTATTCGCTCAAGAACCGGCACACATTCTTCTTCAGTAACACCTGGATATACTGTAGATTCATAGATTACAATATCTCCTTTCTTTAATACTTTACCAACTGTTTCACTTGATTTGTAAAGTGGAGTTAAATCTGGTTTGTTATGTTTATCAACTGGTGTTGGCACAGTAATTACATAGTAAGTACATTCTTTTATATCATCTAAAGAAGTTGAACAGAACAGACCTTTCCCGTTTGAGTTATCTTTTTTAAGAACTGACTTCAATAAATCTTCACTTACTTCAAGAGTAAAATCTTGTCCTTGATTTAATTCATTTACTCTGTTTTGATTAATATCAAAACCTACAACATCATATTTTGTGGCAAACAATCTTGCTAAGGGCAAACCTACATAACCCAATCCTATTACTGCAATCTTCATACTATTTTAAATTTTCCCAATACCATTTTACAGCTTTTTTTAAGCCTTCTTGCAATGAATACTGTGGATTATATCCTAAAATTTCTTTTGCTTTTTCTATACTTGCCAAAGAGTGAGGTATATCACCCACTCTATTTGGTCCATAAATGATTTCAACTTTTGCAATTTCAGGATCAAAGAAAGACAATTCTTCACGCAAAATCGTAACTAGTTGATTTAGCGTCGTTCTATCTCCATAAGCTGTATTAAAAACTGTATTTACAGCTTTTGGATTTTTTGACAACATCGCCAATTCATTCATTTGAATCACGTTATCAATATAAGTAAAATCACGAGAATAATTTCCATCACCATTAATTACTGGACTTTCATGATTCATAAACTGCATTACAAACTTTGGAATAACAGCTGCGTAAGCTCCGTTTGGATCTTGTTTTCTTCCAAAAACATTAAAGTATCTCAACCCAATCGTTTCAATTCCATACGTTTTGCTGAATATTTCTGCATATAATTCATTGACATACTTCGTAATCGCATATGGAGAAAGAGGTTTTCCAATTACATCTTCTATTTTTGGTAAACTTTCAGAATCACCATAGGTAGATGAACTAGCAGCATAAACAAACCTTTTTACGCCTTCTTCCTTGCTAGCTTGTAACATGTTCAAAAAACCATTAACATTTACTTCGTTTGAAGTTAATGGATCTTTAATTGATCTTGGGACTGAACCAAGTGCAGCTTGATGCAAAACAAAATCTGCACCTTTAACTGCTTTCTCACAATCTTTATAATTTCTAATATCGCCTTCAATAAAGGTAAAATCATTATTTCTTATAAATTGTTCAATATTCTTTTTATGACCAGTTGCAAAGTTATCTAAACAAACAACTTGAAAATTTTTATCTAAAAAATATTCGCACAAATTGGAACCAATAAATCCAGCACCACCTGTTATCAATACTTTTTTCATCAATTTGTTTTTTTATTTTTTAAATATCTTTTCGAATATTTTTTTGATTGGATTTTTAACTTCATCTACTTCTAAATACCCTTCACCATAGTTACCATAGCCGTATCCATATCCGTATCCATATCCGTATCCATATCCGTATCTAGCTTTAATTTCAAATCCATTGAAGACAATACTTATATTATTAAGTTCTCCTCTTTTATGTTTATTATTAACCAAGGTTAGCATATCATTTTTAGTTACATTTTGTCTTACAACATAAAGTGTCGCATCACAGAATTGTGTTAATTCTAAAGCATCAGAAACTAATCCAACAGGAGGAGTATCTAATATTATGTAATCATATCTACCTTTAAGTTCATTTATCATTTCCCCCATGCTTTCTCCCATAATTAACTCTGAAGGATTTGGAGGTATTGGTCCAGAAGGTATAAAGTCAAGATAAGGAATTTGTGTTTGCTGAACTATTTCATCAATTGTTTTTTGACCAATTAAATAGTTAACAGCACCAACTGTGTTTTCTGTTTTAAAATCTTCAAATATTTTAGGCTTTCTTAAATCAAGACCAACAATAACAGTCTTTTTTTCACTCAATGCAAAAACTGTTGCAATGTTTATAGAGCAAAAAGTTTTTCCTTCTCCACCAATCGATGAAGTTAACATAAGAACTTTTGTTCCAGCTTGTTGTTTTTTATATAAAAATTGAAGAGAAGATCTAATAGCCCTAAAACTTTCTGCCAACGGTGATTTAGGTTTTTCAAAAACAGCTAAATTAGAAGAAGTATGTTTTTTACCAATAACACCAATAACAGGAATTTTTGTTAGTCTAGATATGTCTCCTGTATTCTTAATAGTATTATCAAGAATGGTTTTTACAAAAACTAAAATCAAGGGTATCAACAATCCTAACAAAACCGCCAAAACATAGTTTACGCTTGTTTTTGGACCAAGCAAACCTCCTCCTGTGTCCTTAGCTGTATCAATAAATTGAATATCTGATAAATTAGCAGCTTTTACAATATCAGCCTCGCTTCTTTTCTCTAAAAAAGTATTATAAATATTTTTATTAAGATCGTATTTTCTGTTTATTTTAACTAATTCCTGTTGCTGCCCTGGCAACTTTCTTATATCACTTTCTGCCCTACCAATCTTTCTATTTACAACTCCTAAATCATAGTGAATTGAAGCCTTTGCTGTAGAAATATTTTCAAGCAAAACGCTTTTTAAAGCATCCATTTGAACATCAAAATCCTTAAACTTCTTCTCATTCTTTAATGTATAAGCCATTTCGGATCTTTCGGCTGATAATGCTGTCAGTTTTGAAACATTTGAAACAATGTTAGGATCATCAATTCCTGCTACTGACGGGGCTGGGAGTTTAGAAAAATCTACGCTGTTTACTAAATATGCCTTTAAAGAATTATAATAGTTTAATTTCCTATTTATCAAATCTTTTTCAACATCAAGCCCAGATAATTGAGATGTAATTTGTTCTCCACCTGCCTCAACCTCAAAAATATTTTTGTCTTTACTAAAATCCTTAAGTTCGTCTTCAGTATTTTTAAGTTGGCCTTCCATTGCCACAAGAGTACTATCAATAAAAGATATTGTATTAGTTGCAAATTGATTCTTTAATTGCAATTGTCTATTCATCAAGATATTAATAGTACCATTTAAGTAATCGACCATTCTTGGTTTATTAGTCCCTTGAAGATTTAATTTCAAAATCGATCCTGCTTTCGCATCAGTTTCTACATCAATACCTTGATAGCTACCCACAACTCCATTGAAATCAGCAAATCTTACCATGTAAGTTCCACCCTCATAGAGACCTGGGTTTGATGTAAGTTCTAATTTCCAATGTAAAAAAGGTAAAGAAACTTGCTCTCCAATTTTATACCTTT
>CAMLKV010000280.1 GCA_946480635.1 uncultured Flavobacterium sp. | reverse complement strand
ATTCTTTTGGATCTTCAGGTTGAGGCTCAAGCACATTCATACACGTTGTAAATTTCTTTTGCCAAACAAAATCAGTCCAGCCATAAGAACCGTTAGGAATATCATATGTTAAATTTTGTCCTGTAATCGTTGTGCTTCTATAAACCATGGAAACGGTATAAGTGGTATTAGTATTACAGTCATAAAAACCAGAAGGATTTGTAATCGTATTATTTGGCAGATTAATATTATTACTTAAAGCTGTTAACTTGGTGTCAGCCTGTGCGCAAGTTGCAGCTGTATTAGTTACATTCAAATATAGTTTGCTTGCATTTGTATAGCTCCCAGTTACGTTAAACCCAATGTAACCACTATACTGAGCAGGAGTTACATGCGGTTTTAGTTTACAATAAGGAGTAATTGTTAAATTAAGCGTTGGATCTGCTTCTTTTACAACAGTAATATTGATGTATCTTGTTGCTAATAATTGAGATGGAAGATCAGGTGCTCCATTAGCACAATATACTCTCATAACATAGTTGGTTGTTCCTACTGGCATACTTGTTCCTGGAATACTAACTGCATTGCTGTTACTTGAACTAGACACGTAAGTCCCATTTGTTTTATTTAGCGTGATATACTTATAATATCCTGGACCACAACTAAAAGTAGTATTATATGCAATACTGAAAGTTCCTGTCATATCCGTTTGATAAAACGGAATTGTAAAAGTATAATTCGTTGTAGAACCAGAAGTAGTTGGCCCAGTCACTGCTACAGCATTAGTATTACTACCATAATTAAATGTTTGAGCTTGTGACTTGAATGAAACCATAGAAAGCAAACCAATAACCAGTAGTAGTTTGCTAGTTTGTAGGATAATTTTTTTCATATTTTTTGATTTAAATTTCCTACAAAAATAATTGAGTGATTTTTTGCAATTAGCCTAAAAACAAAGGTTTGTGACGAACCCCATAGAAAATAGTGACGAAAATATAATATTTTTCCTACTCTAAAATATGATTTTATCTAATTCTTCCAAATAAGTTTCTCCAACGGGAATTTCAATACCATTAATAAAGACTGATTTTTTTGTTTTTTGCTCAATTTTATCAATTCTAATAATATAAGAGCGATGTATTCTTAAGAATTCTAATGGGTCGGTTATCAAATCTTTAAAATCACTAATTTTCATTCTGATAGTATAACTTTTATAAAGTGTTACAATGTCTGTATAATTACCCGAAGACTTAGCATATAATATATCGTTCGTTTTGATTCTGATTTCTTTACCAGATTCCCTGAATGCAAAATAATTATCTTTAGTTTTTACCCTCTTAATCAATAAACGGAGCAACTCTCTTACTATATCTTTGTTATAAGTAAGCACTCTAATCTTAAAAAAGAGATAAAGGAGTCCTGCTAAACACAAAATCAACAAGGAAATAAACCACCATGTTTCCCAAAATGGCTTATTGATTAAAAACGGTAAAATAATTTTTTCATAAGATAAGATTCTTCCTGATTCTACAACCTGAGAGATGAAAGTATACTTTCCTGGTGGAACGAACTCGTAAGAGACTTTTCGCTCTTTTGTATAATGCCAGTTTTCATCTAAACCTTCTAATTTGTAACGATAAAATAAATTCTTGTTATCAGAAAAAGATACTGCTTCAAGAAAAAAGTCCAACTGGTTTTTATAATATGGTAATTCTATAGTTTGGTTCAAAGACATCTGATCGATACTATTGACTACTATTTTCTTTAATCTTAGAAAATACTTTTTCTTCGCAAACAGTCTTTCAAATTGATTTTTTGAAAAAACAGTAAGGCCTTTAGTAGTTCCTACATAAATAGAATCTTTTATTATTTCAATATCTTTTACTTGATTTCCAATCAGTCCATTTGAAGAAGTTATATACTCAATTTCATAGTAGTCAGAATTCTTAAAACGTATTCTGTTTAATCCGTGATTTGTACAAGCCCAAAGCGTTGAATCATTTTCTAGATAAACCTCAGTAACCAAATCATCTGAAAGTCCTTTACTTTTATTTATTTCAACAATTTTTTGAGTTTTCGGATTATACATCAAAACCCCTTTCCCAAGAGATGCCATATAAAACAACCCTTTCGATTTTATATAATCCAAATCATCAATACGACAATTGAGCTGTTTGTTATTTTTCTGATAAACTTTATTTTTTTCAAAAACCCTTAATCCGTTAATAGTTGCCAGATAGTATTTATCATTGACAAAAGAAATATCATGTATTCTAAAATTTAAAGTATCTGATTTTGTTATGTTTTTATCATAAACTGTATATACTCCAAATTGGGACAGCATGAGAACATCAGGATTATCATCCGATATTTTTACAACACCTCTAATTTTATTATTTAAAAACCCTGAAGCTGTAAATAACTTATTATCTGAAAAACAGAAAACATCCTTTTTAAAAGGAAAGTATTGCACATGTGCAGGAACATTGAGCACCCCTTTATGTATTTTTCTAAAAGAATTTCCCGAATTTTTCTTGTAGATATCACCATTAAAAGTTCCTACATAAATACTTCCAAAGGAATCCCTGGAAAGAGAATTAACTCCTGAATTTTCAAAAGTATAAGATTTGAATTGATTTTCTTTTAGATAAAATACTCCCGCATCAATTGTTGTTATCCATTTACCACCATAAGAATCTTTAAAAATTTTCGAAACAGAGTGATATGGTAAAAACGATCCAGTCTCATTACCATTAAAGTCAAAAATTTTCGCTCCCTTTCCTCTAAAACTAACCCAAAAATGATTTGCATCATAGTTACCCGCTTCAATTGGTTCGTAATTTGGAAATCCAATCTTTTTTAAAGGGATTCCTTTTTTATGAAAAAAAACAAAAGCAGCGGTTACATATAATTTTATTTGTCCTGAAATCCCAACTATATTTCTTTGTGCCAGCTTATAAAAAGGTTGTAAAAAACTTGAAGGCTTACTAGAGCAATAATTTACCTCTTGAATTTTATTAACATTTATTGTTTGAATATATCGTGGATTCTGTTGAAGTATTACTTTTCCATCTTTATCAATTTTTCTAGGATTAATAACAGTAATTTTTCCTTTTAAATCAATTTTTAAAACTTCTTCATTATTCGTAAGATATACTTCTCCTTTCGAATTTGTTGCAATATTTTTTACAAAGAAGGTTGAGTATTTATTTTTTTGAAGATATGCTAGTACAGAAGCGTTAAATTTAAAAGGATGAAATTTATTGGACCCATTTTTAAAATAAAAAATCTTGTTATTAAAGGTTGAACACCAAACTGTTTCATCTTCTTGAAGAAAAAAATCAAAAACAGTAATATCTGTTAGACCATCTTTGGGTTCAAATTTTTTAAACTCATAACCGTTATATTGAGCAATTCCTCTATCAGTGGCAAACCACATACAACCGTTTTTATCTTGAAATACATCATATACTTCATTACTTGGCAAACCATCTTCCTGAGTAAAATTTTTAAAATTCAACTCCTGTGCAGTACCCAAAAAACCAAAGAGAGCTATAAAAAGAAACTTAAGAAAATAGTTCAAAACGTGTTATTGTAAGAATTACCTGTGTAAAACTACAAAAAATTAAAATTTGAAAAGAAATTTAAGAAATGGCTTCTGCAATTAAAAAACCTCCAGTCCAGGCGTTTTGAAAATTAAAACCTCCTGTTATTGCGTCAATATTTAGAATTTCGCCAGCAAAAAATAAATTTGGGTGTAATTTA
>CAMLKV010000279.1 GCA_946480635.1 uncultured Flavobacterium sp. | reverse complement strand
TTCAACTACGGTGGGTTTAAAAACCGTACGATATTCAACCCAAATATTCAGCCGAACCTCAACATGAGCAAGGAAGAATACAAAAATTCCAACGGCACGACGTTAAACCATTTCTATGAAAAACTATTGCTTTTAAAAGACAAAATGAATACCTCAACAGGTCTCAAGATAGCTGAAGAAAGGCACAAGTTTATGGAACAATTTCTATCACAGTTCTATGCTGAATGGGAAGGTCAGAAATAAAAAAGAGAACCGATTTGGTTCTCTTTTTTATTATTTAAATTTTTATTTTCCTGTAAACTCTGCTTTACGCTTTTCTAAAAATGCTGTAGTCCCTTCTTTAAAATCGGCAGTAGCAAAACATTCACCAAACTTATTGATTTCAATTTCGTAACCGTTAACTCCATCTTTAAAATTAGCATTAACCGCTCTAATAGCTTTTCCAATTGCTACTGGAGAATTTTTTAAAATTTTATTGGCAAGAGTCATATAGGTAGAAAACAAATCAGCTTGAGGCACAACGTGATTTACTAATCCATAGTTTAAAGCAGTTTGCGCATCAATCATTCCTGCCGTCATAATCATTTCCATAGCACGTCCCTTACCTACTAATTGAGGCAAACGCTGTGTTCCTCCATAACCTGGAATTACTCCTAAAGAAGTTTCTGGCAATCCCATTTTGGCATTATCTGAAGCAATTCTAAAATGACAAGCCATTGCCAATTCTAAACCTCCTCCTAAAGCAAAACCATTAATTGCTGCAAAAACAGGTGTTTTCATGTTTTCAACAAAATCAAACAACAATTCTTGTCCTTTAGCAGCTAACTGAGCACCTTCTTTTGCAGAAAAGTTTGCAAATTCTGAAATGTCTGCGCCAGCAACAAAAGCCTTTTCTCCACTTCCTGTAATTACAACAACTTTCACTTCAGGATTTTCTTCAATTAGCTTTAATGTTTCATGTAACTCCTGAATCGTAGCTTTATTTAAAGCATTTAATTTTTCTGGACGATTAATAAAAATCGTTGCAATACCTTTTTCGTGTTCTAAAATAATATTTTCTAGTGCCATGTTATTTGTTTATAATTGGTAAAACTACCTTGAAAGTTGTACCTTGATTTAGTTCTGACTCAAAGGTAATGCTTCCGTTGTAATTTTCAATGATGTTTTTAATGATTGCCAAACCTAATCCCATACCACTTGTTTTTGTGGTAAATTTTGGTTCAAAAATTCGGTCGAAATCCATTTCTGAAATTCCTTTTCCGTTGTCTTGTACACAGATTACAGCATTACTCATATCTTTTGTTACCGATACTAAAATGCTCTTTTCTTCCTTCTCTTCTGGTATTGCCTGAATGGCGTTTTTCACCAAGTTGGTTATAATTCTGATAAGCTGTGTTCGATCAATTTTTGTGATAATTTCTTCGTGTGATGCTTCAAACTGAATGTAATCTTCATTAAAAATTTCTAAAGACAACTGCACCACATCAACTATGTTGAGAGTTTCATTTTGCTGAGCCGGAAGTGACGCAAAGTTAGAAAATGCCGATGCTACAGCACTCATGGTGTCTATTTGCTGTATTAATGTTTTTGAAAAATCAGCTAGCTTTTTCTTTGCATTAGGATCTTCTGGGTTAAAACGCATTTCAAAACTTTGAACCGTTAAACGCATTGGTGTTAGCGGATTTTTAATTTCGTGTGCCACCTGTTTTGCCATTTCTCGCCACGCTCCTTCTCTTTCACTTTGGGCTAATTTATTGGCACTATCCTCTAACTGATCAATCATTTTATTGTATGAAAAAATCAATCGGTCAATCTCACGACTGTTCGTAATCGATTCAATTTTTTCATTTTTCTCTGTCAAACTTGTTTCAGTTAATCTATCTGAAATGGTTTTCAATGATTTTGTAATATACTTCGATAAATAATAAGCAATCCAAATCGAAATGATAATCATTGCCAAATACACCATTCCGTAAATCAATAGGAAGTTTCTTATTTCATTCTTGTAAAAAGAATCGTCTTCTACATAAGGCAATCGGATAATTCCTAAAGGTTTGTTTTCTACGAAATCCATCAAATAGCTATACGAAAAACGATAACTTTTATCTTTTCCTTCAGCAAAGTCTACATACCTATTCTTAGGTGAATTTTTAACTCTGTCTACAACATAATCGGGGAGTAATGGTGAAATCTGACCATTGATTATTGGTGCTTTAGAAGTAACTAATAGTCTTCCTGAAAAATCGAAAATATCAATTTGGATATTGTGAATATTAGCAATTTCAAAAATCTTGGTAGAAAAGATTGATCTTAAGTTAAACGTAGTTAACGGGTGAGGTGTGGTTGCTAAAATATACTGTATGTGTTGACGAATTTGATTTTCTTTAATCAATAATTTTTCGTCATGATATACTTTACTTTTAATCTGAAAATGAATGATAGACGCTGCCGCAATTAATATCGAAGATATAAGTGTAATCAGAATCATCGACATGAAGATTCTTGTGCGCAACGACCAATGTTTAACCTTAAAAAGGGATTTCATTTACTGATTTTTTTCTCTAATCTTTTTATAGAATTTATACCCAAGCATTAAAAGTACAGAAAAAAGTATAATTCCAATCACTCCATAAATCCAATTCACAGCATTTTTTAAAATCACAAGAAACACAACTGCAAATAAAATAATAGTTGCTCCTTCATTCCACAATCTAAAAAATCCTGACGTATGTTTTACCTCATCTTTTTGCAACTGAAGAAATATTTGATGGCATTTTAAATGATACAAGTACAAAAGAAACACAAAGCCAAGTTTTACATGCATCCATGGTTGTGTGAGCCAAACTTGACCAGCATCTGTAAAGAACAACATCCAATACGCAAAAAAACTAGCCAGAATAGCACTAGGCCAAGTAATAATATACCACAAGCGATACTGCATTAATTGGTATTGTTTGATTAAAATACTTTGTTCTGGCTCTGGCTTTTGCTTAGCTTCTGCATGATATACAAACAAACGAACAATATAAAACAAACCTGCAAACCAAGTAATCACAAATATGAGATGTAAGGATTTTATGTAGTTATAAAGTTCCATTGTAATTAGTTTTTAGCCCAGTCTTTAATCCAATTTGCAATGGTATCCATCCAAGCTTCGTCTTCATTCAAACAAGGAATTGCTTTGAAATTTTCTCCACCATTAGCTTTAAAATCTTCATCAGCACGCATTGCAATTTCTTCTAAAGTCTCTAAACAATCAGCAACAAACGCTGGTGTAACAACCGCTAGATTTTTAATCCCTCTAGCAGGCATATTGTTGATTTCAACATCTGTATAAGGCTCTAACCATTTATCACCGGCTAGTCTTGATTGGAAAGTTTCGCTGTATTTTTCCTTTGGTATATTTAAAAGTTCAACTACTTGACGAGTCGTTTCAAAACATTGATGACGATAACAGAACTCATGGGCTGGCGAAGCTGTTACACAACAACTGCTGTTGATTTTACAATGTGATGTGGTTACATCCGACTTTCTGATATGACGCTCTGGAATTCCGTGATAAGAAAATAATAGATGATCGTATTCAAATCCTTCCAAATGTTTTTTTATGGAATCAGCCAAGTTTTGGATGTAATCCTTTTTGTTATAAAAAGAGTTGATTCGTGTAATTGTCATCTCCGGGAAATGCTTTTTACGAAGTTCCTCTGCTAAAACAAAAATAGTTTTAGTCGATGCCATTGCATATTGTGGATACATTGGTAACAATAAAACTTCTGTAACACCTTTGTCTTTTAATTCTTGTAGCCCTTTTTGAATAGTCATTGAACCATAACGC
>CAMLKV010000278.1 GCA_946480635.1 uncultured Flavobacterium sp. | reverse complement strand
TTTTAGTTTCGTCCAAATCTGAAAAAGTTTCAAACTCTGGCACAGTTTCAATATCTAAAAAAAGAACGTTTTCAAGTTGAATTTTATCTAACATGACATAGTATTTTGGCGTTTATCTTACGAAAGTAAAGAATTGCCTTGAAAATGGTTTTAAAAATTAAAATAAAGTTTGTTGTTGCGAAGGACTTTCATGTTCCAATAACCATTTTTTACGCCATAAACCACCTGCATAACCTGTAAGTGATCCGTCGCTACCAATAACACGGTGGCAAGGAACTACTATCCATAAAGGGTTTTTACCATTTGCCGATGCTACGGCACGAATAGCTTTTACATCACCAAGTTTTTTGGATAGATCCATGTAGGAAGTTGTCTTTCCGAAAGGAATGTTGAGTAATTCCTGCCAAACTTTTTGTTGGAATTCGGTACCTTGAGGATTGAGTTTAAATGTGAATTCAGTTCTTTTTCCTTCAAAATATTCCTGAAGTTGAATAACAGCTTCCTTTAAAGAATTGGGTATTTTTTTAGTTTCCTTCCCTTCTGATAGAACAGAAATAACAGCAATGCCGTTCTCGTCTCCTTCAATTTTTGTGATGCCCAAAGGCGATTGTATAAAAGCAGTTTCCATTCTATAAAAGTAATTATTTAAAAGAAAAAAGCCATCCGAAGATGACTTGATTTTTGTTCTATTTTGAAAAGCTCAGTATGTAAGCTTCCAAGGCTTTTAATTCTTCTTCAGGCAAATTTTTTGTAATCGCAAAATTGGTTTTCATTGTCTCATACTGACTTGGATCGACTATAGGTTCGCTTTTTTCTTTTAAAAACTCAGCAATGCTTCCACCTTTTTCTTTGTAAATTTTTGCAATATCTTTTATTGAAGGACCGACAGTTTTAACTTCTTCTTTATGACAAGTGTAGCAAACACCTTTCCCTTCAAAAATTTCTTTTCCTAATTCCTCGGGCTTTAAAGCTCGAGTTTCAGTAACCTCTGCAGTAGGTTTCCCAAAACTTTCTTTACTTTCCTTTTTACAAGAGAATAAACTTAAAACGATAAGGGTAAAAATTATTTTTTTCATTATTTTATTTCATAAAATATGCCATCATTTAGACAGCATATTTTACTTAATACGTTTACTTTTTAGAAAATTGGTCTTTTGCGATTTAAAATTTTCGCATTTAGTTCGTTGTTTTGAATTTTTTGTAAAGAAATAACCTTAACTTCTTTAAGTTCATCTCTTTTAATTTCTTTAAATTCAAATTTTAATTGTGAGGTTGCAGAAACTTTTTTCATATTAAGTTAAATCACATCTTCAAATGTACTTATTTTTTTTAATTCTTCGGTAGCTTTTTGTTCTAAATATGGTATTGCATCCAATGAGATACTTTTTCTTGGTGATGCATTTTTTTTCTTTTTCAAAATTTTATCACCATTTTTTTCTTTTCTACTATCTCCTTCAGACATTTTAAATAAATCAATATATCTTGTTGGTGATACGCCATCATACATTAATATTTTAACGCGGTCTTTCTCATTTTCATTTTCAGTTATTGAATCATCATGTAATTTTAATGCTAAACTTTTTTTATACGGTTCTATATAATATATTTCTGTAATTCCCGAAGCTACAATATGTCTTGCACAATTATGGCATGGATATGTTGTACAATACAATCTTCCTCCAATCATTTCTGAACCTGATTTTTGCGATGCATTAATTATGGCATGCATTTCTGCATGTACAGCTCTTGAGAATTCAATCAAATCTTTTATTTTTGAATCTCTTAGTGTTTTAAAAAAATCTTTTCGTTGTGCTTCAATAATTAACCCCTTTTCTATGAGATCATCAATTATTATATGTGTGATAAAATCTTTTTCATCATCATTGAAACATTTTCCTCCTTTTTTGTTGATGCAGCGATGATCATTAGATAGTTCTTCTGATGAAGTATATAAATTTCCTCCAAATTTTGGAACATCATTCCAACCAACTGAAATTACATCTCCTTTTATGTTTGTTATAGATGCACCAACTTGTCTTGAAAGGCAAGCTGAATTTGCCGAAGATGAAGAAGCAAGATACATTGCTGTTTCATGATAATTTGGAGTTATGATGTTTGTTCCAAAAATTAGATCTAAAAATCTTTCAATTTTAAATTTGATAAGTTGTTCATGACTGTCTTCTACCCTTAAAAAATAATCTGCGGATGTAAAAGTTTTAGTGACTTTTTGTCCATGAGAAAAATCTTGTTCTGAATCAATTTCAACAAGCTTTTCTATATCAGGATTTTGAATACCTTTATCTTTTAGATTTTTTCTTCTAATATCTAACGGGGAAAAAACTCCAATAAAATAAAAAATATTTTGATAAACAGCTTTTAATAATCTGTATTCATCAAGATTTTTAATCGAATTGACAATATAACAAACTCTTTTTGACTTGACTAAATCTTCTTGATCTTTAGATTTTTGTTGTCTGTTTTTAGTTATTTGATGAATTGTTAGTTTTGCAAGAATATCATTACCATGTTCTTCTCTTAGACTATTACCTTTTTTAATTAATTCATCATAATAACTGTAAGATTTTGAAGATTCAGTTAATAAAAATTTCTTTTTTATTAAATCACTCAATTTTATATCAATACAAACATAATCATAGGAGTCTTCCAAAATATCTCTTAAGCATTTTGAAACATAATTTATATCTGTTCCTATTGGTCCGCAAAGACCAATAATCAATTCATCGGTTATAGTATCGGTTAAATGTTCGTTAAGAGTTTTATCTGTTTTTTTTTCTTTAAGATCTTCTGAGTTCGGTTCAATTCTTAACTGTGTTGCTTCTGTCATGAAATTTCCTTTTTATAAAAATAATCAAATATTCAATAAAATGGCTGCCTCTTTGGCAAAATAAGTTGAGATTAAACTAGCTCCAGCACGCTTGATACACATTAATTGTTCCATCATGATTTTATCATGGTCTAACCAACCTCTTTCAGAAGCGGCTTTGATCATGGCATATTCTCCAGATACATGGAAAACAGTTACAGGTACATCAACTGCATTTTTTACTTCGCGAACTATATCCAAATACGCAATTCCAGGTTTTACCATCACCATATCAGCACCTTCTTTCACATCCCATAAAGCTTCTTTCACTGCTTCAATGCGATTGGCATAATCCATTTGATACGTTTTTTTGTCTTTTGGTACTTCGACAGGCTCAGCACCCGACTCGTCTTTTGGTGCGCTGTCCAAAGCATCACGGAAAGGGCCATAAAACGCTGAAGCATATTTAGCCGAATAACTCATGATACCAACATTGTGAAAACCAGCTGTATCTAATCCTTGACGCAAACGCAAAACACGTCCATCCATCATATCACTTGGCGCTACAAAGTCGGCACCTGCTTGGGCATGAGAAACAGCCATTTTTACTAAAGCTTCGTTGGTTGCATCATTGGCTACATCTCCGTTCTCGATAATCCCGTCGTGACCGTAAATCGAATATGGATCTAAAGCCACATCGGGCATTACAATCATTTCGGGACAAGCAGCTTTAATAGCACGAATAGCATTTTGCATCAATCCGTTTGGATTCCATGCTTCTTTTCCGGTATTGTCTTTTAAGTTGTCGTTTACTTTTACATAAATATTTACAGCACGAATACCCAAAGCGTACAATTCTTTAACTTCTTCTACCGTTAAGTCTAATGTTCTGCGGTAAATTCCTGGCATAGAAGGAACTTCAATTTTATTGTTTTCACCTTCCATGATGAACATTGGAAACATGAAGTCCGTTGGACTTAAACTCGTTTCTCTAACTAGTGAACGAATGCTCTCATTCA
>CAMLKV010000277.1 GCA_946480635.1 uncultured Flavobacterium sp. | reverse complement strand
ATTTCTCTTGATGAAACTTCAACTTGTTTTTGTTTTCCAGTTAACAAGTCACGTCCTTGTACAGACATATCATCTGGTGGAGAATCTAAATCTTCGATAGCAGCACCAATTTCAATCTTTATTTTTTCAGCTGTTGTTTCACCCACGAATAAATTGTGTTGTGTACGCATGTAGTAAATGATGTCATTTGTAAATACGTCACCGGCAATTTTTACTGATTTATCGCATACGATTCCTCCTAAAGCAATTACAGCAATCTCGGTAGTACCACCACCTATATCTACAATCATGTTTCCTTTAGGTTGCATAATATCAATACCAATACCGATAGATGCAGCCATTGGCTCATGAATTAAATAAACTTCTTTACCATTTACACGCTCTGCAGATTCTTTTACTGCACGCATTTCCACTTCAGTAATTCCAGAAGGAATACAAATTACCATGCGTAACGCTGGAGTGAATAAACGTTTTTGTAAAGCAGGAATACTTCTGATTAACATTTTAATCATCTGCTCCGAAGCATCAAAATCAGCAATAACTCCATCTTTAAGAGGGCGAATTGTTTTGATGTTTTCGTGAGTTTTACCCTGCATCATGTTTGCTTCTTTACCAACGGCAATAATTTTACCGCTAATTCTATCACGAGCTACAATTGAAGGGCTATCTATGACAACTTTGTCGTTATGAATAATTAGTGTATTTGCTGTTCCAAGGTCGATTGCGATGTCCTCGGTCATGAAATCAAAAAATCCCATATATTATCTTAGGGTTAGAGTATTTAATTATAGTATAATCCAAACGCAAAAGTATAAAAATTATTTGGTTTAATTCAAAATAAAAATGCGTCAATAGACTTTTATTGACGCATTTTCTGATTTTTTATTTAAACTAACTTTTTTAGTGTTTAAAATGGCGAATTCCTGTAAATACCATTGAGACTTTATTGTCGTTACAATAGTTGATGCTTAATTCATCTTTTATAGACCCACCTGGCTGAATTACAGCTGTTATGCCTGCGTGATTTGCAATTTCTACACAATCAGGGAATGGAAAAAATGCATCACTGGCCATAACTGCACCTGTTAAATCAAATTCAAATGATTTTGCTTTTTCAATTGCTTGACGTAATGCATCAACTCTTGATGTTTGGCCTGTTCCAGAAGCACACAATTGTTTGTTTTTAGCCAAAACTATGGTATTCGATTTAGTGTGTTTGCAGATTTTTGATGCAAATAATAAATCTTCTATTTCTTCCTGAGATGGAGAAGTATTAGTAACGGTTTTTAAATGTGATTCATTATCAGTTACTAAATCTTTATCCTGAACTAAAATTCCGTTTAAACAAGTTCTTACAGAAGTTTTAGAAAGCTCAGTTTCTTTTAAAACTAAAATGATTCTGTTTTTCTTTTCTTCAAGTAAATCAATTGCTGTAGTATCAAAACTTGGAGCAATAACAACTTCACAGAATAATTTATTTATTTCTTCGGCAGTAGCCAAATCAATATTTCCATTTGCAATTAAAACACCTCCGAAAGCCGATGTAGGATCTCCAGCTAATGCTTCTAAATAGGCTTCTCGCATTGTTTTACGTGTTGCAATTCCGCAAGCATTATTGTGTTTTAAGATAGCAAATGTTGGAGCGTCATTTTTGAATTCACTCATTAAATTAACTGCAGCATCAACATCTAGTAAATTGTTGTATGATAATTCTTTACCATGAAGTTTAGTGAACATTTTGTCAAATTCGCCAAAGAAGAATCCTTTTTGATGTGGGTTTTCTCCATAGCGTAAAACTTGTCCATTTGTTTCACTTATTTTTAATACAGTTTCTTCTTGGTTTTTATTGAAATAACTGAAGATTGCCGAATCATAGTGTGAAGATACATTGAAAGCCTTTGCAGCAAAAAGTTTTCTTTGCTCTAAAGAAGTTTCTCCGTTTTGATTTGTGATTAATTCTAAAAATAAAGCATATTCGTTTACTGAAGGAACAATAACTGTGTCTTTAAAATTTTTAGCGGCAGCTCTGATTAATGAAATTCCTCCGATGTCAATTTTTTCAATAATATCAGCATCATTTGCTCCTGAAGCAACTGTTTTTTCAAAAGGATATAAATCGACAATTACAACATCAATTTGAGGGATTTCAAATTCTCTCATTTGTTCAATGTCCAGCTCATTGTCCTGACGATTTAAAATTCCACCAAAAATTTTAGGGTGTAATGTTTTAACTCTTCCTCCAAGAATCGATGGATATGATGTAACGTCTTCTACAGGAACTACAGGAATTCCTAAATTAAGAATAAACTCTTCAGTTCCTCCTGTTGAATAAATAGTTACATTTTGTTGATGAAGTTGACGAACAATGGGTTCAAGGCCAGTTTTATCGAACACTGAAATCAGTGCCGATTTAATTGTTTTTGTAGTATTCATTGTGTTGTTGTAATTTGTATTGCAAAAGTAGTTTTTTTTAATCTGAATTACAGAGAGATTCTTTTAAAATTTTGTAACAAAAAGCAGTATTTTTATACTAAGACTGTATAGAAAATATATTCACAATGATAATATACGTTAGATTATTGAAAGAAAGTTTTGGATTCGCACTTAATGCATTGCGAAATAATAAGCTTAGAACTTTATTGTCATTGTTGGGGGTTACTGTAGGAATTTTTTCTATCATAGCAGTACTTGCTGCTGTTGATTCTTTGGATAGAAAAATAAAAAAGGATTTAAGTACACTTGATAAAAACACAGTGTATCTACTAAAATTTTCTTTTGGCCCAACCGATGTTCCTGAATGGAAAAGAGAACAATTTCCTAATGTTACATATGAAGAGTACGAATACTTAAAGCGTTCAGTAAACGATGTTGATGCTATGGCATATATGCTTTTTACGAAAAGGGAAAATGTAAAGTATGAAGGAGTAACCGTAAGCTCTGTAAGTGTTATGCCTACCACTTATGAATTTGAAAATATTCAGAAATTAGGTTTTAAAGAAGGGCGTTTTTTCAATGAGTCCGAATCAAATTCTGGAGCTCCTTTAATTGTTTTAGGGCATGATGTAGCTAAAAATCTTTTTGATGACTTGGACCCAATAGGGAAGAAAGTACGCCTTTATGGTCAAAAGTTTACTGTTATTGGAGTGCTTAAAAAGGTTGGAGCTGGTATTTTTGGAGAAGAAGACGATACAACTGTTTATTTACCCGTTAATTTTGTGAGAAGATTGTATGGAGATAATAATGAAACCTTAACTCCTTCTATGTTTATTAAACCTGTGGAAGGTGTTGATATGGATGCTTTTAAAGGAGAGTTAAGTACTAAGCTTAGAAATTTTAGAGGTTTAAAGGTTGGTGAAATTGACAACTTTTTTATTAATGTACTTTCTGGTTTTACAGATATTCTTGACGGACTTATAAGTCAAATGAATGTAATTGGTTGGATTATTGCTGGTTTCTCTCTATTGGTTGGTGGTTTTGGTATTGCTAATATAATGTTCGTTTCCGTAAAGGAGCGTACTAATTTAATAGGAATTCAAAAATCACTAGGGGCAAAAAATAGATTTATATTACTTCAGTTTTTGTTTGAAGCAATTGTTTTATGTGTGATAGGAGGAATTATTGGGCTTATTTTGGTTTGGATAATTGCTTTAGTACTTACAAATGCACTCGATTTTGAATTTGTCTTAAGTTTTTGGAATATAGTTTTAGGAACGGTTTTAGCAGCTTTCATAGGCTTGTTAGCAGGAATCATTCCGGCTATATCAGCTTCTAAATTAGATCCAGTGGAAGCTATTCGTAGTGGGATGTAGCAGTCAATAAATAGTTTTACTTAATATTTGTGTT
>CAMLKV010000276.1 GCA_946480635.1 uncultured Flavobacterium sp. | reverse complement strand
AAACCAATGGAATAAATTCGCATTGTCCATAAATTATGAAAACCAAAATAATTTTGATAATTCCTTATACTTCAGTGGAATCAACCCCACAAATTCTATAGATAAATATTTCCTATATTATGCTAATAGAGAAGGTGGTGTATCAGCATTTAATTTAGATAATTATTATTACGATGAATTAACTTATGAAGAACAGCAGGCTTGGTTAGGATATCAATCATACATTATTGACACAGATCCTACGACGAAAACAATAATAGATTATACACTTCTTTAGTTCCTTCTGGGGGAAATTACTATCAAGAAAAGAACATTCAAACAACAGGATATAATGGAAAACTTACCTTTAATGCATCTGCACAATATGCTGATTGGCTGTCTATTGGCTTAAACTTAAATTCACATTTTTCAGACTTTAAAAGAAGTTCATATTTTTTCGAAAGTAATAATAACAACAATACCACAACAGATCTTGTAAAAAGAGCCTATTTTAATAATGACTTACATACAACTGGTAATGGATTTTCTTTTCAAGTTGGCGGAATTTTTAAAGTAACCAATATTTTAAGACTAGGAGCGGCATATGAATCACCAACTTGGTATGAGTTCACAGATGAACTAACTCAAAATGCAAAAGCCGTAAGTGGAAGCACAAATGGAGAATTATATCCAGATACTGCAGATCCTAATATAACTATAGTGTATGAGCCTTACAATTTAAAAACTCCAGGGAAAATAACTTTAAGCGGTGCTTTAGTTTTCGCAAAAGTTGGATTACTAAGTGTTGATTATTCTTTAAAAGACTATGGTAATACAGAATTTAAACCAATTAGAGATTATAAAGGATTAAACAAAGCATTAAAAGATAATCTTGATACCAGTAAAGAATTACGTATTGGTGCTGAACATAAAATTCACCAATGGAGTTTAAGAGCTGGTTACCGTTTTGAAGAAAGTCCATATAATGACAAAAAAATCATGGATGACCTTAAGGGATATTCTGCAGGTATAGGTTACGATTTTGGAAGAACTAAGTTAGATCTTGCTTATTCAACCGCTAAAAGAAATTATGGAGAGCAACTATTTTTGGCTGGACTTAATGATAGAGCAGCAATCAACAACAGAATGGATAACATTATAGCTACAATTTCGTTCAAATTATAAAATTTCTTACACAAAACATAAAAAGCCTTCATAATTGAAGGCTTTTTTATTTTCAACGTTTAAAAAAATCATAAACGTTAACGCTCCTTAATATAAAAAGCGTAATTTTGCACACTTTCTAAAAAATAGAACACTAAATATATGAGAACCAAGTCTTTAAAAAAGAATAAAATCAATGTTATTACCTTAGGTTGTTCAAAAAACGTTTACGACAGTGAAGTGTTAATGGGACAATTAAAAGCAAGCGGAAAAGATGTAGTACACGAGCAAGAAGGTAATATTGTAGTAATTAACACATGTGGTTTTATTAATCTGTAAATACCATTTTAGAGTACGTTGATAAAAAAGAACAAGGCATTGTAGACAAGGTTTTTGTAACAGGATGTTTATCTGAAAGATATCGCCCAGATTTAGAAAAAGAAATTCCAGACGTAGACAAATATTTTGGAACTACAGAACTACCTCAATTATTAAAAGCGTTAGGTGCCGATTATAAACATGAATTATTAGGAGAACGTTTAACTACAACTCCTAAAAATTATGCTTATCTAAAAATTGCTGAAGGTTGTGATAGACCTTGTAGTTTTTGTGCTATACCTTTAATGAGAGGAAAACATGTTTCTCAACCCATTGAAAAATTAGTAAAAGAAGCTGAAGGATTAGCAGCAAATGGTGTAAAAGAACTTATTTTAATTGCACAAGATTTAACTTACTACGGACTAGATTTATACAAAAAAAGAAATCTTGCTGAATTACTTGAAAATTTAGTAAAAGTTGAAGGTATTGAATGGATTCGTTTACATTATGCCTTCCCTACTGGCTTCCCAATGGATGTTTTAGAGTTAATGAAAAACGAACCTAAAATTTGTAACTATATAGATATACCTCTTCAACATATTTCTGATAACATTCTAAAATCGATGCGTCGAGGCACAACATATGCTAAGACCACACAATTATTAAAAGATTTTAGAGCTGCAGTTCCAGGAATGGCAATTAGAACAACTTTGATTGTTGGTTATCCAGGAGAGACAGAAGAAGATTTCCAGATTCTTAAAAATTGGGTTGAAGAAATGCGTTTTGAGCGTTTAGGATGCTTTGCATATTCTCACGAAGAAAACACACACGCTTTTTCTTTAGAAGATGATGTTCCTTCAGATGTAAAACAAGCAAGAGCTAATGAAATAATGGAATTACAAGCTCAAATTTCATGGGAATTAAACCAAGAAAAAATTGGACAAACATTTAAATGTATTGTTGATAGAAAAGAAGGACAGTACTTTTTAGCAAGAACAGAATTTGATAGTCCAGATGTAGACAATGAAGTTTTAATAGATGCCGCAACACATTATTTAAAAACTGGTGATTTTGTAATGATCAAAATAACAGATGCTACCGAGTTTGACTTATATGGAACTCCTGTAATTTAAACAGTAATAATAAATAAAAAAGCCCTCTAAAAAAGAGGGCTTTTTTATTACCACATATTTCTTAACTCAAAGTTTAACATTTCTTACGGTAAAACCGTAATACAAAACAAAATCATAGTTCTACATTTGAATTAACAAATTTAACCAACATGATACCAGAAACTCTATCAGTAGTTGAGAGACAAATGTTAGTCAATCAATTTAGAATTTTATCGAAGATAGGTGATCCATCTGAAAACTATGATTTAAGAATTGATATTCTTGAAAATGGTTATACAGAAAAGTATTATGAAGTCTTTGATGTAGCTATTGAAGAAATTCCAATAGAAGTTTGTGAAGAAACAACACAAATTCTATTCATGTATAAAAGAATCAATGCTGCAATTGAATCATTAACACAATCTGAAAAGCAAGAATTAGATTTAGATGTTATTAGATTTGAAGGGTTCAATGCAAGAAGAAATTTGCATTACCAATATTTTGAATTTTTAGTTGAGAAAACTAATCAATGGGATGAATATTCAGAAATGTATTTTATTTCTGCTGATGAATCTCAATTGAGTAAATATAAAAAAATGCTAGATTATCAAATTTTCTTACTTGATAACGACCAGTATATATTAAGAAAAGAAGATTTGTGTCATCTAATAAACGTTGTAGCCGATCCTAGTAATTCAAATCCATTTCAGTTAGCTGTTTAACTTTTAGTTATACAAAATATTTCTAGGATTTTAAAAGTCTTCACAACCCAAAAAGTGAAGACTTTTATATTTTATAATACAAGCAAACCAATTTCTCTTAAAGTCATGACTGGCTTTGAATACCAAAACAATTCAAAATCTTCCAATCCGTTGCTTTCATAATCCATTTTTACGTTTTGGTAAGTCATCAATTTATCTTGTATTACTGATATCTTTTCTAAGATACTTTGCAACCACTCCCCTTTTTCTTTATCAACTGTAATATCAAAAAACTCTCTCTTATCATGAAAAGTAAACTTCATCATTTTCCAGATATTTCCTTTTTTTGATTTTATAAATTCTTCAGACAAAGGTTTTCCTCCAATCCAAACAACTTTAGAATTAGGTTTATTCTGAAAATCTTTTTCTTCATGGAGACAATCGTAAATAAATTCTGGGTCGATTTTGGTATTAGGTATCTTAAAATCAAACCAATCTTGCAAAGGATAATCAAAACAAATTCCATGCATGTAATTAAAAAGAGATTTTTTCAAACCAAAACTGAATTTGTC
>CAMLKV010000275.1 GCA_946480635.1 uncultured Flavobacterium sp. | reverse complement strand
GTTCTTTTAACCAACTTAACACCGCAAACTTTTTAAATAATACCTTAAGTTCTTCTATCTCATATAGCAAAACATTCAATAGTGTTCCTCAAGTAAACATGTCATTAACAGCATCACATTCTCAAAACACGAATACTGGTGTTGTCAATATGACCTTACCTACTTTACAAGCGAGCGTTGATAGAATATTTCCATTTGCACCTAAAAATGGAACCAAAAAAGGTTTAATTAAAAACATTAATTTTCAGTATAGCCTAAGAGGCGAAAACAGATTTGAAACAAATGATTCTTTATTTTTTAAATCTGAAATGTTTAAACAAGCTAAAAACGGATTACAGCATTCAATTCCTTTAAGCACAAACTTTAAAGTATTTAAATATTTTAGTGTAACAGCTTCGACTAATTATCTTGAAACTTGGTATTTAAAAACCACTGAAAAAAAATATAATGCCTTAACAAATACGGTAGAAGATATCGAAAAATCTGGATTTGATGCTTTTAGAACATACGACTTTTCTTCGGGTGTTGGGACAACGATTTATGGAACATTCAACATAAGTAAAGATAAAAAGATACAAGCCATTAGACATGTAATGAGGCCTAATGTAAGCTACTCTTATACGCCAAGTTTTGAAAAATATTATGATACTTACGCTGCTGATGGAAGCGGTAGAATGGAAAAATATACTCGCTTTGAAAAAGGGATTTTTGGAGCACCTGGACAACAAAATAGTAACATACTTAGCTTTGCTTTAAATAACACTTTTGAAGCAAAAGTTAGAGATAAAGATTCTACCAAAGTTGAGCCAAAAAAAATAATGTTACTTAACAATTTTAATCTTTCAACAAGTTATAACATTAGTGCCGATTCATTACGTTGGTCACCTCTAAGGTTAAGTGGAGGAACTAATTTACTAAAAGACAAAATGAACGTAAATTTTGGTATGACTTTGAACCCTTACGCCATAAACAGTAAAGGTCAAATGGTAGATGTATTTAATATTAATAATAGTGGAAGTTTATTTAGAATGACAAGTGCCAATATGACTATTAACTATTCTTTTTCAAGTAAAGACTTTAATGGCAATAAGGACGGTAAAGAAAATTCACTTAATAATAAAGGATTGCGAAGTGGCGGTCGTGCAGATGATTTATTTGGAACCACAACTGATTTCAGTGACAGACAAAAAAGTCAATTTGGAGATAATGATGAAACAAAATTTGATGAATTTTTCAACGCTAGTTTACCTTGGGATCTAAAACTTGCCTACTCTTTGACCTATTCTAATAATAATAGAGAAAACAAAATATCACAAAGCTCCTTAATGTTTTCTGGTAATGTTGATATATCTCCGCGTTGGAAAGCTGGAGTATCTTCCGGATATGATTTTGTGCAAAATGGAGTAACATACACTCAATTAAGATTTGAAAGAGATTTATTAAGTTGGCGAATGGATTTCAATTGGAATCCAATTGGTGACAGAGCCTCTTGGTACTTCTTCATAGGAATTAGTTCATCAGTTCTTAGTGACATCAAGTGGGATAAACGTAGCTTGCCAGACAGAAGACTTTAATCATCATATTTCTAAACATACAATTTATATGAAAAAAATAATTTTTACCGAAAAAGCTCCTGCTCCTATCGGTCCGTACAATCAAGCCGTATTAGCAGATAATACGTTATATATTTCTGGGCAAGTAGCTTTTATTCCTGGTACAGACAACTTAATTTTAGATAATATTGAAGTAGAAACAGAACAGGTTATGCAAAACTTGAAAGCTATATTAGAAGCTGCCGACATGACTTTTGAAAACGTAGTTAAATCAACAATATTCATTATGAACATGGGAGATTTTGCTAGGATTAATTCCGTTTATGGCAAATATTTTAATGAAGCTACTGCACCTGCCCGTGAGACAGTTCAAGTAGCGACATTACCTAAAAATGTAAATATTGAAATATCAATGATTGCAGTGAAATAATTTTTTATTTATAAGAAATAAAAAAAACCGGGATTAGACCCGGTTTTTTTTATTGAATATATCTCTTATTTCACTTCTTCAAACTCCACATCTTGAGTTGAATCTCCATTAACATCAGCTTGAGGTTGAGCATCTTGTGTTTGTCCTTCAGATTGAGCTTTGTATAATTCTTCAGAAGCATTTTTCCAAGCTTCGTTGATTTTATCTAAAGCAGGATTAATTGCAGAAATTTCTTTAGTTTCGAAAGCTGCTTTCAATTCATTTAAAGCTGCTTCGATTGCAGATTTATTTCCTTCTGACAATTTATCACCAAACTCTTTTAATTGTTTTTCTGTTTGGAAAATCATTCCGTCAGCTTCATTCAATTTATCTGCTTTTTCTTTAGCTAATTTATCAGCTTCAGCATTTAATTCAGCTTCTTTTTTCATTTTTTCGATTTCCTCTGGAGTTAATCCTGAAGAAGCCTCTATACGAATATCATGTGATTTTCCTGTTCCTTTATCTACAGCAGTTACATGAATAATACCATTTGCGTCAATATCGAAAATAACTTCAATTTGAGGAACTCCTCTTGGCGCAGGTGGAATACCGTCTAAGTGGAAACGACCAATTGTTTTGTTATCACCTGCCATTGGACGCTCACCTTGTAATACGTGAATCTCTACCGATGGTTGATTATCTACAGCTGTTGAAAATACCTGTGATTTTTTAGTTGGAATTGTTGTATTAGACTCAATTAATTTAGTCATTACACTTCCCATAGTTTCGATACCTAATGAAAGTGGTGTAACATCTAATAATAATACGTCTTTTACATCTCCTGTTAAAACTCCACCTTGGATAGCAGCTCCAATTGCTACTACTTCGTCAGGATTAACTCCTTTTGATGGCTTTTTACCAAAGAATTTTTCTACTTGCTCTTGGATTACAGGTATACGTGTAGAACCTCCAACAAGAATCACTTCATCAATTTCTGATGTAGATAAACCAGCGTCTTTTAAAGCTTTAGCAACTGGTTCCATAGAACGTTTTACCAAAGTATCTGCTAATTGTTCAAATTTAGCACGAGTTAGTGTTTGTACTAAGTGCTTAGGTCCTGAAGCTGTAGCTGTAACGTAAGGCAAGTTGATTTCTGTTTGTGCAGAAGATGATAATTCAATTTTAGCTTTTTCAGCCGCTTCTTTTAATCTTTGTAAAGCCATTGGATCTTGACGTAAATCAACTCCTTCAGCAGCTTTAAATTCATCAGCTAACCAATCGATAATTACTTGGTCAAAATCATCACCTCCTAAATGTGTATCACCATTAGTTGATAATACTTCAAATACACCATCACCTAATTCTAAGATTGAAATATCAAAAGTACCTCCTCCTAAATCGTATACAGCAATTTTCTTGTCATGTGCGGCTTTATCCAAACCATATGCCAATGCAGCAGCAGTAGGCTCATTGATAATACGCATAACTTTTAAACCTGCAATTTCTCCAGCTTCTTTAGTCGCTTGACGTTGTGCGTCATTAAAATATGCTGGTACGGTAATAACTGCCTCAGTTACTGAATGCCCTAAATAATCTTCAGCAGTTTTTTTCATTTTTTGAAGTGTCATTGCTGACAATTCTTGTGGAGTGTATAAACGACCATCAATATCAACACGTGGTGTATCGTTATCTCCTTTTACTACTTTATAAGCAACTGTTGATGCCTCTTTAGCACTTTCAGAATACTTATTCCCCATAAAACGCTTAATAGATGCGATAGTTTTTGTAGGGTTAGTCACTGCTTGACGTTTTGCAGCATCTCCTACTTTAATTTCTCCACCTTCAACAAATGCAATTACAGATGGTGTAGTTCTTCTACCTTCAGCATT
>CAMLKV010000274.1 GCA_946480635.1 uncultured Flavobacterium sp. | reverse complement strand
TCGTTGTAATATTTTTTATTAATAACATATAAGTTATCTGCTAAAAAATAACTCAATCCGGTTGATAAGTAAGGTGTTGCGATAAATCCTGTCTGATGTAAATCAAAATCAAAAAAATCAAATTCAAAACCGGCAGAAAATTCAGTAATTGTATTCTTAAATTGTAAGCCTCTTTCTTTTCTTCCATCAACTTCAGAATCCAAATCATTTCCCGAAATTTTCGCTTGAATTACAGATGCTCTCCAAGAAAATCTTGGACTTTTATTCCATCTGTACAAAATACCAAAAGCAGGTTCGTTAGGTGCTATGTAATTGGTTTTTCCTACATCACCAATAAAATTACTGGCACCCCCAAAAACGCCTAATTCGTGTATTTGTGACTGCGTAATATTATATGCTAATAATAAGGTAATTATGTAAAAAAAGTTCTTCATTTTTATAACAGGTTGCAAATATACTAATTATGGGCACTTAACAAAGTAAAACTTTCATTTGACTGTAAAAGTTCTGTATTTTATCTAGTAAAACGAAAAAGTAAGTCTTGTAGTATTTGTTGCAGTTTTAATTACGTTTATCTTGTCCAAAAAGAAGTTTGTTTCTTAATGTTTTTAGAAAAGTTTCTTCGGGAATCTCTACCATGTTTATTTTGAATGGTGTTTTCTTGATTGTCAGTATAGATTCATTTTTAACTGAAGCAATTCTTGAATCGAGTGAAACTAAATAATTTTCTTCCCTTCCCGAAACTACTAATTTTAAAGTTGTAGTGTCAGGAATGACTAAAGGTCTTGCGTTAAGATTATGTGGGGCAATAGGAGTTATCACAAGGCTTGTAGCGTCTGGAGTTAGAATTGGACCTCCACAACTCATGGAATATCCTGTTGAGCCAGTTGGGGTTGAAATTATCAGTCCGTCAGCCCAGTATGATGTAAGGTATTCGTTGTTTAAATAAGTTTCAATAGTAATCATCGATGCTGTGTCTTTACGACTTACAGTGATTTCATTCATAGCAAAATTTAAATCACTTATTGCCTCGATTTTTGGACTACAGCTTAAACTTAGCAATGTTCTTTTTGAAATTTTATACTCTTTTTTAATAACAAGTTTTAAAATCTTTTCGATATTTTCCTGTTGAACATTAGCTAAAAAACCAAGGCGACCAGCATTAATACCTAAAATTGGAATACCTGATTTCCTTACATATGTTGCCGCTCTTAAAAATGTACCATCACCACCAACACTTAAAAGCATATCATAGGACTTGTCTAAATCTTTATGTGATGAAAATGTGGGTAGATCAATAGTTATTGCTTTGTTGTCTTGAAGCATTTTTAAAAAGTTTGCTTCAATTGTAAAGTCTACTTTGTTTATTTCTAGGAAATGTAAAAGTCGCTCCATTATGGGCGAAGTAGTGTTTTGATAAAATTGGCCAAAAATCGCTACTTTCATAAATTACATATTAAGGTATCGGTCTAAATAATCAGAGCGTTCTTTTAAAGTTTTTAAATAATCGTCTTCCTGATGCTCAGAAATGATTTCATATTCATAACGGCGAAACGTTTGAATGATTTCGTTTATTCCTCCTTCTGAAATTTTAATTGTAATTTGAACTTTGTCTGTGTCGGCATTTGATAAAAAAGCACCTAATAGTTTACAGTTGTTACCTTCTACAATTTGAGCAATTTGACTAAAAGAATAATCGTTTATTCCTTTTTCGACTATAATCACAGCACCTAATTCTTTTAAAAATGGAGTTTCATTAAATACTCTAATGACATCTTCAAGTTCATAATAACCAATAAAATTATTTTGCTCGTCAAGAACAGGCATTACTGTTGTTTCATTTTTTGCAAAATCATCCAAAACATCTAGTAAAACCGAATATTTTCGTGTGAAAAAGCCTTCAAAAGAATATTTGTAATCAAATAGTTTTTTTGAAGGGTCAAAATTTTCTATATCTTCTGAAGATACACTGCCAATAAAAACTCCGTTTTCTAAAACTGGAAAATGAGAAAAGGGCAGGTCAAGAAAAAAATCCTGAGCAATAGCAACACTTTCCTGTATGTCTAACGGTTTTAAGTCTTGAGTAATATAGTCAGATAAATTGGTCATAATGAATTGTAGTAATCTTCTGCAAAATAATTAAAAAATAAGATAACAGCCTTGTATAAGTTCGTATTTTTGTCGAATCATATAAAAATGACGTCAAAATGACACATAATAATTGTAAGCTAAGTGTAAATATTAATAAAATAGCCACACTTAGAAATTCACGTGGCGGAAATACACCAAGTGTAATTGAAGCGGCAAAACGAATTCAAGGTTTTGGGGCTCATGGAATTACGATTCATCCACGTCCAGATGAAAGACATATTCGTTATCAGGATGCTAGAGATTTAAAAGATGTGGTTTATACCGAGTATAATATTGAAGGTAATCCACAATACAATTTCATTGATTTGGTTTTAGAATGTAAACCTACACAGGTAACATTGGTACCAGATGCAATTGGAGCATTAACATCAAATGCAGGATGGGATACAATAACTCACCAAGCTTATTTAAAAGAGGTAATTGAGGAGTTTAAAAGAAACGGAATCAGAACATCGATTTTTGTTGATCCAGTATTAGAAATGGTTGAAGGAGCAAAAGAGACAGGAACAGATAGAATTGAATTGTACACAGAAGCTTTTGCACATCAGTATGGACTTGGTAATAAGGATGGAATTTTACCTTATGTTGATGCGGCAAAATTAGCCAATGAATTGGGATTGGGAATAAATGCGGGTCATGATTTGAGTCTGGATAATATTCAGTTTTTTAATCAAAATATTCCTGGATTAATGGAGGTTTCTATTGGTCATGCTTTAATTTCTGAATCTTTGTATTTAGGATTAGAGAATGTGGTAAATATGTATCTGCAAAAACTAAAGTAATATGGTGTTGCATTCAAATATAATAGGAGAAGGAAAACCATTACTTATTATTCACGGTTTTCTTGGCATGTCAGACAACTGGAAAACACTTGCTTCACAATATGCAGAGCAAGGTTTTCAAGTGCATGCTTTAGACTTGCGCAATCATGGTAAAAGTTTCCATTCAAATGATTGGGGATATGATTTTATGGTGCAGGATGTTGTAGAGTATTGTCAATTTCATAAGTTAGATAAAGTTGATGTGATTGGTCATTCAATGGGAGGGAAAGTAGTTATGTTGTTAGCGACAAATTATCCTGAATTGGTTGATAAATTAGTTGTGGCTGACATTGGTCCAAAATTTTATGCGCCACATCACCAAACAATTTTAGCATCATTGAATGCTGTGGATTTTTCTAAAAAACCTTCTCGTGCCGAAGTTGAAGAAATTGTATCAGGATATATTCATGATTTTGGAACACGTCAGTTTTTATTGAAGAACCTATATTGGAAGGAGCCTGGACAATTGGATTTCAGATTTAATTTGAAAGTCTTTACCGAAAATACTTCTGTAATTGGTGATGCATTGCCATTTGAAAATCATTTTGATCAAGATACTTTGTTTTTGAGAGGAGATAAGTCCGATTATATTTTAGACTCTGATTTCGAAACTATTTATCATCATTTTCCAAATGCTATAATAGAAACTGTTTCTAACGCTGGACATTGGCTTCATGCAGAAAATCCAAAAGAATTTTTTGAAAAAACGGTACATTTTTTGAATAACTAACCTAAAAAAATATAAAATGAATTTATTAAAAAAACTACTTATTTCAACAATCATAGTGTTGTTATTGTCTTATTTCTTAAAGCCTGGTGTTCAAGTGGATAATATTGCGACAGCTTTAATAGTAGCTGTGGTTTTGAGTCTTTTGAATACTTTTGTTAAGCCAGT
>CAMLKV010000273.1 GCA_946480635.1 uncultured Flavobacterium sp. | reverse complement strand
AAAGGGGAAAATTTAGAAGTTCAAGCTAACTTTTCTAACACAAAATCACCTGAACTGACAAATTACGATCAAATAAATTCACCAAGTGGAATAAGACGATTAACATTAAATGATGTTGGGCGTGATACTGATTATTTGCAAATAAACGTTGATTATGTTAATCCTCTATCAGAAACACTTCGTTTAGAATTGGGTGCTGAAAGCAGAAAACAGTTTATTTGAAGATATTACCTCAACATCTGGATACACAAAAACAACAAATTCAGGTTTTGATTTTGGAAGAAATATCAGTTCAGTTTATGGAACTTTAGGAAAACAATGGGGTAAATGGAGCGGACAATTTGGTGTTCGTGTAGAACATTACAATATTACTGGCGATTTTAGAAATACGACAGATTCTTCTATTAATTCTGAAGATATTAATGATAAACAAAAAATTGAAGATAATATTTTTACAGTATATCCTTCGGCATTTGTAACATACAAACCAAATGATAAAGATGCATTTAACTTTAATGTTTCAAGACGTGTAGACAGACCAAGTGTTGGCCAAATAAGCCCTATTCGTGAATGGACAACTCCAACAGTAGAATCGAGAGGTAATCCTAATTTAGTGCCTCAATTTACTAATTCATTCGAGGCTAATTATACTCGTACAATGAAATTAGGAACTATTACTTTTGGATCGTTTTACAGATTAATTTATGATGAAATCTCTAGAATATCATATACTGATCCAAATGATGATACTAGAAGAATTTTAGCATGGGACAACTTTAAAGACAACAATTCATTAGGTTTAGAATTAACATCTAATTTAAAACTAACTAAATGGTGGTCTGCAAATGCAAGTACAGATGCCTACTTTAAAACTGTACGAGGAACAGTACAAAACGCAAATACTAAAGAACAAGAATTTGCTGAAGTAGATGTTGTTGCTTTTAATGCAAGGTTAAACAACACCTTTACAGCTACTAAAAATTTACGTTTTACTTTATTTGGAATGTACAGAGGACGTGATCTAAGTTTACAATTTGAGCGTTTACCAATGTATAAAATGGACTTAGGAGCATCTTATAACATTTTAAAAGGAAAAGGAACAATAACAACTCGCCTTAATGATGTTTTCCAAACTATGCATTTTGCATTTGATGGAAATATACCATACAGACAAAAAGGGGCATTTTACTGGGAAAGCCGTACACTTTACGTTGGATTTAACTACAACTTTGGCGGTGGTAAAAACAGAGCTTTACAACGTAAACAACGTGATGCAAACGAAACACAAGGTGGCGGCGGCGGATTATTCTAAAACCTACATATAATATAATAAAAAAACCTCGATAAATTTATCGAGGTTTTTTTATTACTTGATTATATATGCTTTTTTAATAGAATCTAATTTGGGAAACTTTTTAAGAAATGCTTTTCGGTTCACTGCTAATGAATCATATACTTTCATTGTCTCATTACTGTAGCCAGAATACAATTTTTCAACCACTTCCATTCCTTTGGTAACTTTTCCTAAAGGTGGAAAACCTTTTACTTTATTATAAAAAACAGTATCTAATCGCTTGTTATCTTTTAGATTAATAAACAAATGATTTCCACGTGAATTTACTCCTGCTCTTGCATAACTGATTGTCCCCTTTACATTGCTTCCTTTTACAGGCTCATCCTCTACTTTATATCTATCCCAGTTATTTACTGTTGCTGTTGAGTCCATATGACCAAACTGAGCAACAAAATTAGGCACTACTCTATAGAAAACAATTCTATCATAAAATTTATGATTAATTTGCTGATAGACTCTATCAACAGCTTTTGGAGATAGACTTCTATCAAATTCAATTTCAAAATCTCCTTGCGAAGTTTCAAATCTTGCCTGGAAAGTTTCAGGTGATTTTTCTTCCATCCACTTTGCATTAAAAGTAGACTTACTACATCCTAAAGCTATTAAAGAAGCTATGATAATTGATTTTTTCATCAATTACCATTTAATAATTGCACTTCCCCAAGTAAATCCTGAACCAAAAGCAGCTAATACAACTGTATCTCCTTCTTTAATTTTACCTTTCTCCCAAGCCTCTGTTAGAGCAATTGGAATAGAAGCGGCTGTTGTGTTACCATAATCCATAATATTGTTATAGACTTGATCATCTGTTAATTTGAATTTTTGTTGGATAAACTGAGAAATTCTCAAGTTAGCCTGATGTGGGATAAGCATATCAATATCTGAAACTTGTAAATTGTTAGCCTGTAATCCTTCCATAATTACTTCACTAAAACGAACAACAGCATTTTTAAATACAAACTGACCATTCATGTAAGGGTAATAACTCTCATCATTAGGGTCATTATCTTTCAAAATATCTAAAACCCATCTTTTACCCATACCTGGTGCTATTAATGCAAGCTCTTCTGCGTACTGTCCTTCTGAATGTAAATGAGTGGATAAAATTCCTTTTGAAGTATCTTCTTCTCTCGAAATAATTGCAGCACCAGCACCATCTCCAAAAATTACCGAAACACCACGACCACGTGTTGTAAAATCTAACCCTCTTGAATGAACCTCTGAACCAATAATTAGAATATTTTTATACATTCCAGTTTTAATGTATTGATCAGCAATAGAAAGTGCATATACAAATCCGGAACATTGATTACGAACATCAAGAGCTCCAACCGTTTTTAATCCTAAATCTCTTTGAACTAAAACTCCAGGCCCAGGAAAATAATAATCTGGACTCAATGTGGCAAAAATGACAAAGTCAATATCTTCTTTATCTATTCCTGCACGCTCGATAGCAACTTTTGCTGCTTTTACACCCATCGAAGTTGTGGTGTCCTCTAAACTATTTACGTGTCTTCTTCTTTTTATTCCTGTACGCTCCTGAATCCACTCATCATTAGTGTCCATTATTTTCGACAAATCATCGTTTGTCACCACATTATCAGGAACATAATATCCTAAACCTGTAATTTTAGAATGATACATATTTTATATTTTAGTTAAAAATCAGTTTGCAAATTTACATTTAGTGTAAAAATTAACAATACAAATTAGTCAAATTTTCTGAATTGACAATTTAACCTTTCATTAAGTTTTGTTTATTTTGTAAAAAATCTAAAAATGGATTATATAATTATCTGCTTAGTTTCACTGTTAGGAGCAGGACTCACTTTATTCTCAGGATTTGGATTAGGAACTATTTTATTACCTGTTTTTGGGTTATTTTTTCCTATCGAGATTGCTATTGTATTAACTGCTTTGGTACACTTTTTAAATAATCTTTTTAAATTTTTTCTTTTTGGCAAAAGTGCTGATAAAAATGTAGTGCTAAAATTTGGCTTGCCTGCTATTATATCTTCCTTTATAGGAGCTTATATTTTGAATTTGCTAACTGAGACAAATCCGTTATACGAATATACATTTAATCATAAATTTTACCAAATCACTCCTCTAAAACTCATTATAGGAATATTATTAATTCTATTTTCACTTTTTGATTTCATACCAAGACTTAAAAATTTGGAGTTTGAAAAAAAACATTTAACTGTTGGAGGTATTCTCAGTGGTTTTTTTGGCGGAATTTCAGGCCATCAAGGGGCACTTAGGAGTGCATTTTTAGTCCGTTCTGGATTATCAAAACAGTCTTTTATTGCAACGGGTGTTGTAATTGCGTGTTTAGTAGATATATCTAGATTGACTGTTTACATTCCAAAAATCATCAATAACGAAGTAGCTTTGGATTTTAAATTAGTTTTATTGGCTACATTATCAGCTTTTTTAGGTGTGTACTTTGGTAACAAATTACTTGAAAAAACTACTTTTAAAGCTATCCAAAACATTGTAGCTTTTTTACTCCTTGTT
>CAMLKV010000272.1 GCA_946480635.1 uncultured Flavobacterium sp. | reverse complement strand
TTTTATGGTTGTTTTTCGGTTTCTAAACGCTCTTGTTCCATTTTCTCGGCTAAACGCTTTTCAATGATTGGAGTAATCAATGTCTTGCGTGGTTTTATTTTAACAAAAGGGAAAAGTTCTAAGTCATGACTCATACGGTCATTTTTATTTGGGTATTTATTTGTTCCTAGAAGTATCTCTTTGCCAGAATCGAATAATTCCTGTTCTTTTTGAGCACTTTCCTGTATTTTCTTCTGAATAGTTCCTTCTTTTAACTGATGTAAAAAGCCTCCGTTAGCTTCGATATCTTTAAATAGAATAAGTGCTTTATTGGCTAATTGAGAAGTTAAGTTTTCAATATAATATGCACCATCTGAAGGATTTTCTACTTTGTCGAAATAGCTTTCGTGTTTTAAAACCAACAATTGATTTCTAGAAATTCTATCTCCAAACTCATTGTCCTTATGATAAATAGCGTCGTAAGCTAAGTTTGAAACAGCATTAGCTCCACCTAAAATAGCACTCATACATTCGGTTGTGGTACGAAGCATGTTTACGTTGTAATCGTAAAGTGTTTTGTTACGTTTTGTTGGTGTTGCTATGATATGACAATCTAAATTGTGATTGTATTCTTTGGCTAAAGCTGAAAATAATAGGCGTAAGGCTCTAAGTTTTGCTATTTCAAAGAAATAGTTGGTACCTACAGCAGTTTCGATTACAATCGTTTGATCAATTTTTTTATACTTTTCAAAATACTCGTTTAGATGAGCGAGTGTATAGGCTAATTGTTGAACAATGTTTGCACCAGCATTTTGATACAAGGTTGAGTTTATTGATACAACGCTTATATTTTTATATTTTTCAATAGCTGAATTTAAAACTTCGAAATTATCATTTCCTGTGAACCAATTTCCATCGGATGCTAACTGATGAATAGGATCAATTAAGCAACAAATTGTAGTTTCTTTTGCGGCTGCAACGGCATTTATTTTTTGTAAAAAATCTTCTGAAAGAAACTTTAGTGTTATATAGACAGGAATTAAACTGATTTCAATTTCTGAAAGTAATTTAGTGACATCTGTTTCTTCGTTTTCGATGGTAAAACGTAAACTTTCGGCACCTCTCTCAATTGAGTCTTTTGCTTTTTTGATGGATTTGTCAACGTCGAAAACAAATATATTCTGAACAATTTTAAATGGTTCTTTTATTGAAGAGATATTGTTTTTATTGGTGTCTTCATCAACATGGTAAAAAGGCTTCACCTTAATTCCTTCTGGGCTTTCCCAAACTAAGGTTTCGTTGTAATCAGCACCTTTAAGTTCGTACTGAATTTGCTGTTTCCATTGCTTTGATGAAATGGGCTCGAAATCGTTAAACAAGTTGTTTTCCATAATTTGAAATTCCAAATTTTGAAATCGTTTATTTTAATGTTTGATTTTTACTGTGTTTGCTCAATTGTGTCGCCTTCAAATTCTACTATATATATGTCTTCGTTTTCACGCTTCATATAATATTTTTCTCTGGCGTATTTTTCTATTTGAGCAGGATTTTTGAGTTTTTTAATCTGACTTTTATCTTTTTTAATTTCCTCCTGATAATAGGTTTTATTGTCTTCGAGTTCATCGATCTCTTTGTTTAAAAGACGATGGTCTAAATAAGAATAGTTGTCAAGAAAAACCATCCAAACGATGAAGAATAATGACACCAAAAAGTATTTGTTGCCTAAAAATTTTAGCCAAGGTTTTTTGGATGTTATTTTCTCTATTGGATTTGTCATTGGTTTACTTTAGCCCCGATAGTAGCGGCATCCTTTTTTGATGGCTGAGGCACTCGATGCCATCAAAAAGATATAGCGAATAGCGGGAAATAGCTCCTAAAAATAGTAAATATTTATGAAATACGCTGATTAATTACGGCACGAACCACATCGATAGCTACAGTGTTGTACTTATCATTAGGAATGATAATGTCTGCGTATGCTTTTGTGGGTTCAATAAATTGTTCGTGCATCGGTTTTAAAGTAGTTTGGTAACGATTTAAAACTTCTTCCATGTCACGCCCACGTTCTGCAATATCACGTTTTAAACGACGGATAAGTCTTTCGTCTGAATCTGCATGAACAAAAACTTTGATGTCAAACATTTCGCGGAGTTCTGGATTGGTGAAAATTAAAATACCTTCAACAATCATTACTTTACGTGGTAATGTATGAATGGTATCGCCTGTACGATTATGCTTTACAAATGAATATACGGGTTGATCTATAGCTTTGTTTGCTTTTAAATCTTTTAAGTGTTGAACCATAAGTTCAAAATCTATAGAACGCGGGTGATCAAAATTGATTTTTGTACGTTCATCTAGAGATAAATCATTTGTTTCTTTGTAATAATGATCTTGAGAAATAATTCCTACCTCAGTTTCTGGTAATTCATTCATGATTTGATGAACAACTGTTGTTTTTCCTGAGCCAGTTCCTCCGGCAATACCTATAATTAGCATAATTGTCTTGTTTGTGAAGTGCAAAAATAGGGATTATGGATTTATTTTTTGTAGTGAGGCTGATTATTCATAAAAAAAAATAATACTTTTATACCTTAAACTAAATATAAAACAAAATGAAGAAAATTGCAGTTTTAGTGTTACTAATGGTAACATCTTTTTCTTTTGCTCAAAAAGTTAAAGTTGAAAAAGGAGATTTTAAAGCTTTAAAAGGTCAAACAGAAGTTAATGTTGTATTTGATTATAGCAAATTGCAGCTTATGAAAGAAAATTTGACTGAAGCTCAATATGTTGAAAACAGAGCTAAAGAGCTTAATGAGAAAACTAAAGGAAACGGTGATATCTGGAAAAAGAAATGGGAAGGTGCTAAGAGCATGATTTGGAATCCTAAATTTTTAGAAATTGCTAATGCTGTTTCATCAAAAGAAAAAACTGGAATTTCGTTTCAGGAAGATTTAAATTCTGCAAAATATACAGTAATTGTTGAAGCTGTTTGGATTTTTCCGGGATGGGATATCGGTATGATGAAACAACCTGCAAAAGTAACAACTCGTATTAAATTGGTAGAAACTGCAAATAAAGGAAATGTACTTGGGGAAGTTTTTAGTGAACATGCTCCTGGTGATCAATGGGGAAGTAATTTTAGTAATGAATCAAGAATAGGTGAAGGATTTGCTAAAACGGCTAAAACTTTTGTTGCAAAATTTGTTGCTAAAGACGTAAAATAGTCTTTGTTAGTAAAATAAAAAATAAAACCCGGACTATTCCGGGTTTTTTATTGTTTGCTCTTTTTCTAAGTTTATTAAGTGGGCCATGTTTTTAATGACATTGTCATGTTTTTTAACAAAAGGATTTTCTTGATCCCAAACATAACCTGCTAATACAGCACAAATCTTTCTTTTTACATCTGGATTTTCTGGTTGGTGGAAAAATAAAGTTTGTAAGTTTCCTGTGTACCATTCTTTTACATATGTAGTAAATACTCCAATACCACTTCTCATGTATTGAGTAAATTCTACTTCCCAGTCTATTTTTTCTCCTTGTAATTGACGGTGAACTAATTTAGCTGAAAGCATTCCTGATTCTGTAGCAAAGGCAACTCCAGAAGAGAATACTGGATCCAAGAACTCTGAACTGTTTCCTGTTAGTGAGAAACCATCACCATACATCTTTTTAACTGAACGAGAATAGTTTTCAAGTTTTACTGGCTCAAATAAAAACTCAACTCCACCAAAACGTTTTATGTAATAGTCTGATAATTGAATAGCGTTCTTTAGAGCTTCAGCGTTATCTTTATTGGTAGAAAGTGAATTGATAAAATCAGTTGGTCCTACAACACCTAAACTTGTGTTTCCATTAGAGAACGGAATTACCCAAAGCCAAACTTCTGTTTCTAGAATATCGAATGAAATTAAAGTTCCTTCTTCTCCTTCTGG
>CAMLKV010000271.1 GCA_946480635.1 uncultured Flavobacterium sp. | reverse complement strand
TAAGAAGTCATGTAAACCGCTGTTCCAGCTAAAGGCAAAGAACCTTGTCCACCTGCCAGACGATCACGAATTTCTCCCCCTGAACCTGTTGCAGCACCATTAAAAGGTTCAACAGTAGTAGGGAAGTTGTGGGTTTCCGCTTTTAGTGAAAGTACTGAATCAAATTCTTTTTCTTCGTAGAAATCAGGTTTGTCAGCGCTTTTTGGAGCAAACTGCGTTACAGTTGGTCCTTTGATAAAAGCAACATTATCTTTATAAGCTGAAACTATATCGTTGGGATTTGTTTCAGATGTTTTTTTGATTAATTTAAATAATGATGTAGGTTTTTCTACTCCATCCACAACAAAAGTTCCGTTGAAGATTTTGTGACGGCAGTGTTCTGAATTGGCTTGAGAGAATGCAAAAACTTCTGAGTCAGTTAGTTTTCTTCCAAGTTTCTTAGCTAAATTATTCAGATAGTCTACTTCTTCATCACTTAAAGCTAAACCTTCCTGTTTGTTATATGCCTCAATATCTTCAATATCCAGAATAGGTTCTGGTTGAATATTAATAGTGTAAATTTCTTGATTTAATTCGGTATACTTTTGAGAAAGCATAGGATCAAAATCAGTAAAATCTGGAGCTACTTTTTCAAATTCTTCAATTCTGATAATTCCTGAAATTCCCATATTTTGGGTAATCTCTACAGCATTGGTACTCCAAGGAGTAATCATAGCAGCACGTGGTCCAACAAAAAAATCCGACAGTGCGGATTTCTCTATTTTATGTGCGTTGCCAAAAAGCCAGTTTAATTTGTTGATATCTTCAGTCGATAATTCGTTTTGCGATTGAACTGCAAAAACAGTGTTGGTTGAGTTACCAAAAAAATGAATCATTATAGTGTGTTGTTGTGTTTTGTGTTGCAAATTTAGCATTAAAAAAATAAAGCGGCAAAATTGCCGCTCTATTTTTAGTTAATAATTACTTTCTTGATTTTTGATTCGGAATCTTTAGTGATTTTTACCAAATAAACTCCTAATTGTAAATTAGAAATATTTATTTCATTTGTTGTGATACTATTATTTTCGAAAACTTTATTACCTAAAACTGAGTAAATTTCTACTTGGAATCCCTTTTCAAAATTGTTTAAAGATATATTAAAATTACCTTTTGCTGGATTAGGATAAATTTCAAAATTTATATTAGAAACTTCTTTGATATTATTTTTAGGGCTCATTTTGTTTCCCAATCCACTGCATGTGTCTGTTGTATAGATATCCCAATCCGCAGTTTTACTAAATGTGGTTTTAGGTACAGTTGCAGTTGTTTTTCTTCTCAATGTTTCATCAATAGAGAAATCTGTTGTACCTCCATTAAAAGTACCAATAATGTCGATAAGTGTTCCATTTTTAAATAGTCCCACAGCATCATTTCCATTAAAAGCCAGTTCAGTTGCTGATGTAGATAGATTTGCGAATGAGTTGCAACTAGTAGATATTGAACTATTAACTATAACATATTTACCATTGTTTGCTAAAGTTCCACTTAGGGTTAATCCTGCACTCCATGAACCTGAACCATTGGTTTGTTTTTTTATGGAATAAGCAGTTAGACTAATAGAAGCTCCGGTTCTGTTCGTAATTTCAAGAGCTTTGTTGTTAGAAGTACCTTCTATATATTCTGAAAAATATAAATCAGAAACTGTAGGTGCTGAAGCAGATGTTGTAACGTTTAATGTTGAGCTACTACCAGATGTATTTCCTGCAGCATCTTTAGCCTTTACTGTAAAAGAATAAGTTGTTGAACTTGTTAATCCAGTAATTGAAGTTGAAGTGCTTGTTGTAGATGTTTTCAAACTACCATTCATGTAAACATCATAACCAGTAACACCAACATTGTCTGTAGAAGCAGTCCAAGATAAAGTTAAACTTGTTGAAGTAACATTAGATGAAACCAAATTAGATGGTACTGAAGGTGCAGTCGTGTCTGAAGTTCCACCTCCCCAAATCATGTTAACGTAACTTGGATTATCAATAAAAGGATTTCTATTTCCTTGTCTTGCATATATGGCATTATTTCGTGCAATTTCTCTAGCACTAACAGGATCTGCTGCATGCCATGCTAAAAGCATATCTCTAAAAGCCGTTGTAAAAACTTGGTTGCTTGTTTTGTTAAACATTGGATATGTATATCCAGCAACAACATTTTCGTAACGTGTGGCGAAATAAAAGTACATTCTAGCTATATCACCTTTGAAAGCTGAATTGGGTTCAAATACTGTACCTGTATATCCTGAAACTCCACTTGTCCCTAATTTACTTCCATTAAGTGATGTCCAACTAGCTGTGGCTACATTACCATGAGGATAATCAGAACGCATGCCGTTTACTTTTCCATCAGTAGGAGGAATGAAGTGAGCATCTGAAACCATTGGCGCTGATGAATTAAAAACAGATTGCGGAATCATGTGCTCGCGATTATAGCAATCGCCTTCTGTAGCATAGGTTCCACATTGGTCTGTACTGTAGGTGTAATTGTAAGGATCTGCACCAGATTGATTTTCTGAATATAGGTCAAAAATGGTATTATCATTTTCGTTTTGGTTGTCTCTATCAGAAGTTTGATAGGTTGTCCAAAGTCCTGCATAACCTCTATCGGTATGTCCTTTAATAATATTGTATAATTGCGTTTTTAAAGTGTAACCAGTACCGGTTGCAGAATTGTAATAACCAGCTGGCGCTTGAGCGATTAAATTGTAGCAACAAAATAACGCTAGTAATTGTAGTTTAGTTTTCATTTGTTTGTTTAGTCTTATTTGTGATTGTTATTAATTTTATTTCATGTCAAAGTAATTTCAAAGGTTAATTATATTAATATTTTTAATGTTAACTAATTGTTTTTTAGATATTAACTTTTATGAATTCAAAAATATTTATAAAAATATAGTTAATAAGTTGTTTGTAAATTAGTTAATAACATATTTGTCAACAAAAATCTGATAATCAATAGTTTGTGTGTTTTTGAAACAAAGAGGTATAAAAAAAGCGGCCGAGAGGGCCGCTTACTTATATTAGTTAATAACTATTTTCTTGACAGTCGATTTTGAATCCTTAGTGATTTTTACTAAATAAATTCCACTTTGAAGACCGTTTGTCGAAATTATATTATTATCAACATTTTCTTTTTCGAAAACTTTTTGACCTAAAGTTGAATAAATTTCTATATCTATGTTTCCAATTGTTGTATCATATTCAATTTTAAAATTACCATTTGAAGGGTTTGGATAAATTTTGAATTCTGTTGTATCCTTAAAGTCATTAGTACTAAGTGCAGTATAACATGTCCAAGTTAAGTCATCAATTGCAACACGGTTTGTTGTTGTACTGTTTCCATCTAAACTGATAATTACGTTTCCTGCAACATTAATATCGCTAATTGTAAAAGTTGTTGCAGTTGCGCTATAAGGAATAGTAGCTTTAGTTATTCCATTTACTTTTAAATTAAAAGTTCCAGCTGACCCAGTAAATTTCAATTGAGTTGTAATGGTTAAGTCTCCAATTCCATTAGGAACAGTAGATGATGTTAATGAACCATTTCTTACCATAATTGCTCTGGTATTTATTGTTTGATCAGTTCTTGAATCAGTAGATGTCCAAGAAACACCACCGTTAGTCCAGTTATAGGTTGCATATGATGATGAGCTAGCAGGAATGGTTTCAAATGTTTCGTTACCACAAGTTGAACCACCTGCAGGGCCAGCAATAGTTGTAGGATTTACTACATTACTTTGACCTGAAAGGTTATTTTGGCAGTCTTTTGCAATTACATAGATTGAGTATGAAGTTGAGGGATTTAATCCAGTTATTGTAATTGAAGTTGCTCCTCCACTTGAAGCATACTTAACTCCATCAACATAGATATCATAATTAGTGACACCTGTAT
>CAMLKV010000270.1 GCA_946480635.1 uncultured Flavobacterium sp. | reverse complement strand
TTTTAATCGCAATTTCTCAATCTGGAGAAACTGCTGATACTTTAGCAGCAATAAAATTGGCTAAAGAAAAAGGAGCATTTGTTTTTGGAGTTTGTAATGTTGTAGGATCATCAATATCAAGAGAAACACATGCTGGTGCTTATACACATGCTGGACCTGAAATCGGAGTGGCTTCTACAAAAGCCTTTACAACACAAATTACGGTTCTTACAATGATTGCGATTCGTTTGGCAAAATTAAAAGGAACACTGTCTAATTCAGATTACCATAGATACTTATCTGAATTAGAAATGATACCTGAAAAAGTACAAGAAGCGCTTCAAACAAATGAAGTAACAAAACAAATTGCTTCTGTATATAAAGATGCTCAAAATTGTTTGTACTTAGGAAGAGGGTATAATTTTCCAGTAGCATTAGAAGGAGCATTAAAACTTAAAGAAATATCATATATTCATGCCGAAGGATATCCTGCTGCAGAAATGAAACACGGTCCAATTGCTTTAATTGATGAGCAAATGCCAGTAATTGTAATTGCTCCTAAGCAAGGACATTACGACAAAGTGGTGAGTAATATCCAAGAAATTAAATCAAGAAGTGGTAAAATTATTGCTGTAGTTACCAAAGGCGATGAGCAGGTAAGAGCATTAGCAGACCACGTTATTGAAATTCCTGAAACTTCTGATGCTTTATCACCTTTACTAACGACAATCCCATTACAGTTGTTGTCATATCACATAGCTGTTTTGAGAGGATGTAATGTTGATCAGCCAAGAAATTTAGCAAAATCAGTTACAGTAGAGTAAATTTTATTTTTTATAAGAAAAAGCGCAAGATATTCTTGCGCTTTTTTTGTTGAAATACTTTCGTTGATTTTTATTGCAAAATCGTTGAATTGATAAAAAAATAAGATTAAAATTACTGATGGCCAATTTTTTTAAGCCTTTTTTTATTTATAACAAAATTTATTGTACATTGGCTTTATAAACCAACAAAATTCAAAAGAATGAGAATGTATTTTACTATTTTGTCATTGTTTTTTTGTGCCTTAACCTTTGCGCAAAATACAATTTCAGGATCAGTGACAGACGCGAATTCGCAACCTGTTGCTGGTGCAAATGTTAAAGTTGTAGGAGCGTCCACTGGGACTTCTTGTGGCTTTGATGGGAAATTTACACTTAAAACAAGTGCGGCTTTTCCATTTACTATCGAGGTGTCTATGATGGGGTATAGCGCACAAACTCTCGAAGTAACTTCTAAAGAACAAGAAATTGTTGTTGTTCTTGCAGAGGAATCAACTGCTTTAAATGAAATTGTTGTATCAGCTTCTAGAGCACCAGAGAGAGTTCTAGAATCTCCAGTAACAATTGAGAGAATGGGTGTTAAAGAAATCAAGAACACTACAGCTGCAACTTTTTATGACGGACTTGAAAATTTAAAAGACGTACACTTCAACACAAGTAGTTTTTCTTTTAAGTCTGTTAACACTCGTGGATTTGCTACTGTAGCAAACACTCGTTTTATGCAGTTAGTAGATGGTATGGATAACTCTTCACCTGCACTAAATTTTATCTTGGGTAACTTGTTAGGTTTAAATGATGTTGATGCAGGAAGTGTTGAGATTCTACCTGGAGCTTCTTCGGCTTTATATGGTGCAAATGCCTTCAACGGTATTATCTTTATGAACAGTAGAAGTCCTTTTGCTAAAGAAGGAATTTCAACATACTTCAAATACGGTAGAACAGTTCAAGAAACTGCCGGAGATAACCCAGTTTATGATTTTGGAATTAGAGCAGCTAAAAAATTCACCGAGCATTTTGCTGCAAAGGCAAACTTTTCAGTGCTTTCTGCAACAGAATGGATTGCTAATGATACAAGAAGCATAACTGCTGGTGGAGTTGGTCATAATGTTAATCAGAACTATGATGGGTTAAACTCTTATGGTGATGAAGTAACAACTTTCATTCCTAATGTTGGGCAAGTAAGCCGTACAGGATATATGGAGAAAGATCTAAATAACAACAAGGTTGAAAGTGTTAAGTTTGACGTTTCATTACACTTACGTCCTTGGGCAACTTCAGAAAGTAATTTTGCTAAAGATATCGAGATTATTGCTCAACATAAATTAGGTACTGGTAATACAATTTATCAAGGAGCTAATAGATATTCATTGAAGAATTTTTACATGGATCAAACAAAGTTAGAGGTTAAATCTAAAAACTTTTTTGTTCGTGGTTACATGACAACAGAAGATGCTGGAAATTCATATGATATGCGTTTTGCAGCATGGAATGTTAACCGTTTAGCTAAATCAGATACAAACTGGTTTACAGATTATGCTAGAGCATTTCAATTGTCAAGTGCTGTATTAGGTTTAACTGCAGATCAGGCAGCAGGATATGCGAGAACATTTGCAGATACTAATAAATCGCCAGGTTTAAACCTTGTGCCAAATTATGATCCAAATAATCCAGCTGCGCCTAGAGGAGCAAGATTTGAGCCTGGATCAGCAGAGTTTAAAGGTGCATTGTCGAGAGTAATTGCAAATCCTGACTTTACAAAAGGAGCAAAATTTGTGGATAATTCTAAATTGTACCACGCAGATCTTAACTATAACTTTAGAGAATTAATCAGCTTTGCTGAAATTCAAGTAGGTGGTTCAATGAGAGAATATCAAATGAATTCTCAAGGGACTATTTTTACAGATTTTGATGGGCCATTAAAGTATAGTGAGTATGGAGTTTATACTCAATTACAAAAGAAAATGATGGAAGATAGACTTAAAGTTACAGGTTCTATAAGATATGATAAGTCTAAAAACTTTGATGGAAACTTCTCTCCAAGATTATCATTAACTTATGCGGCTGGAGCTGACAAACAACACAATTTCCGTGTTTCTTATCAAACAGGTTTCCGTAATCCAACAACTCAAGATCAATATATTGGTTTAGATTTAGGTCCTTTTGCTTTAATTGGTTCAGCACCTGAAAACTTAGCACGTTATACTGAAACTATGCCGATTAGTTTGGCTGGTCAAGCTAGTGGATTTGTTGCTCCTGGAACAACAAGTGTAAATCTTAACGGGAATGACGCATACTATGAGTCTTATACATCTGCTTCGGTTGCAGCTTTTGCAGCCGCACCAAAAACTACACCTGCAGAGATTCAAGCAGCAGCTAATTTGTTACAAGTATCTACTTATGGTTTAGTTAAACCAGAAAAAGTACAAGCTTTTGAGGTGGGATATAGAACTAATCTGCAAAAAACAGGAATCGATATTAATGGTTATTATAATATTTATAATGATTTTATTAATACAGCAAACGTTGTTAAGCCATTGTATGGAGATGTGCATACTGCTTTCGATATCAGTAATCCATCTACACAAGGAACTGTAAGTGCACTTTCTAATGGAGATAGAAGAATTTATCAAGTATATACAAATTCTAAAGCTGATATTACATCATTAGGCTTTGGTGTTGGCTTAAATAGAAAAGTGGGAATGTTTGATGTTGGTGCAAGTTACAATTATTCAGATTTTAAATTTGATGAAGATTCTGACCCTAGTTTTGAGCCTGGATTCAATACTCCTAAACATAGAGTTAAAGGAACTTTTGGTAGTGAAAAATTATTCAAAAACTTTGGGTTTAATACTAACGTAAGATGGAATACTGAGTATTTATGGCAGTCTTCATTTGTTGATGCTATGGTTCCAGAGAATGTTGTATTTGATGCTCAAATTAATTACTCGATTCCTTTCTTGAAATCAGTAGTTAAGGTTGGTGGTGCTAATATTGGTGGTAAAGATTATATTCAAGTACCTGGAGCTGGTAATATTGGGCAACAGTATTATGCTTCTTGGACAATCAATCCATAAGATCGAGGTTTAATTCAATAAAGTAGAAAAAATGATAAAAAATATAAAATGGCTATTATTTG
>CAMLKV010000269.1 GCA_946480635.1 uncultured Flavobacterium sp. | reverse complement strand
TCAAGACGCATCGATTGGCATAGAATTTGTCATGATTTATTCCTGTCTTATCTTTAAACTGAATATCGTTATTTGCAAAAGTGATATCATTTAATTGTGGACTTACACCAAATTCTTCTGGATTCATTCCCACTGGGCTGTGTGCAGTCATAGCAAACTGATGCCAAAACCCCGATTGAAGAATTCCTAATTCAAACATTTGACGAACCATTTCAAGACTATCAATAGTTTCTTGAATTGTTTGTGTTGGATAACCATACATTAAATAAGCATGAACCATAATGCCTGATTCCGTGAAATTACGTGTCACTTTAGCTACTTGTTCAACGGTAACTCCTTTCTTAATTAGCTCCAACAGACGATCTGAAGCTACTTCCAAACCTCCAGAAACAGCAATGCAGCCAGAAGCTTTTAATAAGACACATAAATCAGCAGTAAAACTTTTCTCAAAACGGATATTTGTCCACCAAGTTACCGTTAGATTTCTTCTTAAAATCTCCAAAGCCACCTCTCGCATCAAAGCTGGAGGTGCGGCTTCATCTACAAAGTGAAATCCGTTTTCACCTGTTTGAGCAATCAGTTCTTCCATCCTATCAACTAATGTTTTAGCATGAATAGGCTCATATACTTTAATATAATCTAATGAAATATCGCAAAATGTACATTTTCCCCAATAACAACCATGAGCCATTGTGAGCTTGTTCCAACGACCATCACTCCATAAGCTATGCATAGGGTTTGCAATTTCTATTACAGAAATATATTTATCCAGTAACAAATCTGAATAATCGGGTGTTCCTACTTCACTTTGTTTATAATCTTGACGTAAAGTATTGTTCTTATAAATTACTGATCCATTTTCTAAAAGAAAAGTTCTTTTGACTTCGACAGACTCAGTCATCTCAATGGTTTTCAACAAAAGTTCAATAGGTAATTCCCCGTCATCGAGTGTGATATAATCAAAAAACTCAAATACACGAGTATCCTTCAAATCACGCAATTCAGTATTAGGAAAGCCTCCACCCATCGAAACCTTTATATGGGGATAATTAGCTTTTACAAATTGAGCGCATCGAAAAGCACTATAAAGATTTCCTGGAAAAGGTACTGAAAAACAAATTAGTTTGGGATTTGTTTCGTTTATTCTTTCCTTTAAAATTCTCAAAGTTATTTCATCAATATAGGTAGCTCCTGTTTGAAGATAATCATGTAACTCATCAAATGAATTTGCACTTCTTCCTAAACGCTCAGCATATCTACTAAAACCAAAATTTTCATCAATACATTCAACTATAAAATCAGATAAATCCTCAAGATATAGTGTAGCCAAATACTTTGCTTTATCTTGCATTCCCATTGAACCAAATGCCCAATCCATATCATCAAGCTGGTCAAAACGCGAGGCTTCAGGCAAAAAATTTCCTGAACAAATTTGTCTAGCCAAAGTTGGATTTTTCCCTTGAAGAAATTCAATTACAGAATCAATCGTCTTAACATATTCTCTCTGCAATGCAAAAATACGTTCAGAATTTTGAGATAATTCCAATTTTTCAACTTGAATACAATCAAAAATAGCATTCAACCCTTTCTTTGAAAATAGTTCTAAAATCACCTCAATACCCAAATCCATCTGAAAAGAAGAGATATTTTTAGTATTCAGGAATCCTTTTAAATAAGCTGTTGCTGGATACGGAGTATTCAGTTGCGTAAAAGGTGGTGTAATAAGAAGAATGTTTTTCAAGAGAACTATTTTATTCAGCAAAGTTAGAAGATAAAAATGCTTCGACAATCTAAATCAGACTCAAATCATTACTTTTGCAAAAAATCATCAATAATGCGCTTTAAATTTCTGTTTCTTTTTTTTCTCTTCGTTAATTATACTTATTCTCAAAAACAAAATCCTTCAATAGGATTTATTGAAAATAAAGGACAAATCGTAGATCAAAAAGGTAAAGAAAATAATTCAGTTTTATATTTATTGAACACTCCTGGCTTAAATGTTCAGTTACGGAACAATGGATTTTCTTATGATATATATGAAGCCAAGAAAGTTCCTTCGACCCAAAAAGAAAAAGATATACGTGATTTATCTGTTACATTGAATAAAGAAAACATAGCACCTGATTATTCACTCAAGTATAATTACCATCGAATTGATATTGATTTTTTGAATTCGAATCCAAATGTAAAACTAGTTTCAGAAGAAAAATCTACAGATTACGAAAACTATTACAATATTTCACATGATTCCCAAGGCATAACTGGCGTTCATAAATATAAGAAAGTCATTTATAATAACATTTACAACAATATTGATGCCGTTTTCTTTATTCCGAAAGATACCACTAAAGTTGTCGAGTATAATTTTATCGTAAAACCAGGTGGAAAAATATCAGATATTCAATTGAAATTTAACGGTGTTAAAACAGAATTGATTGACAATAAAATCAAAATGAACGTTCGTTTTGGGCAAATGGAAGAAACAATTCCATTAAGCTGGATTGATAATATTGATTTGAAAAAAGAAATTTCTGTAAAATACAAAAAAATTAAGAGTAATGTATATGGATTTGCAGGAGTTGAGAATTCTTCGAATAAAACAATTGTGATTGATCCAACACCAGTTAGATTGTGGGGAACTTATTATGGAGGTAGTGGAGACGAAATGCCAAATGATATTACATCAGACACAAACAATAATATTTACATATCAGGCACTACAAATAGTCAAAACAATATTGCAACTTCAGGTACACATTTAAGCTCAACAAATAGTTTTGCAGGATTTATCACAAAATTTGATTCTAATGGTGTAAGAATTTGGGGAACTTATTATTTAGCAAATGTTTTAAGGATTAAAGTTGACAATAATTTCAATATTTTTTCCACTGGTAATGCTATAAACTCTTTGAGTATTTCATCTCCCAATTCTTATCAAGAATTTAACAATGGATTTAACGATGCTTATCTTATTAAACTGAACATTAATGGGCTGAGAGAATGGGCAACTTATTATGGCGGTGAAGGAAATGACTATGGTCGCGATATAACTTTTGACAATAATAACAATGTTTATCTATGCGGCGAAACCACAAGTTACAATAGCATTTCTACTCCTAATTCAGCAAAACAAAGAAGCCACACAATCAAATGGAGAATCAGATGCATTTATTGTAAAATTTAATCAAAATGGTATACGTCAATGGGCAACTTATTATGGAGGTAATGGTCCTGATGGCTTTTTTAATTGCTTTTATTACAATGGAAATGTTTTTTTTACTGGCACTACTTGGAGTGATAATTACATTTCAACATCAGGATCTTTTCAAGAAGTCAAAAATTCAAATTCTGATGCAATGATTATTAAATTTGATTTAAATGGAAATAGAATTTGGGGGAGTTATTTAGGAGGTGAAGGTATTGATCAATTTACATGGAGAGGTGATTTAAAAAATGGTTTTTTATATTTAACTGGTTTAACAACAAGTCAAAATAACATAGCTACTTCAAACACTTTTAACGAGCAATTTCAACTGGCAAGTATTCAACAAGGGGCAGGAAATAATTCATACGGAATAATTAAATTTGACGTTACAAATCAAACCAAAATTTGGGGAACCTATTCTAAAGAAATGAGCCTTTCAGTCAAAGTAAATTCTTTCAATGAAGTTTATTTCACAGGTCATACAAATGCTAACACAGGTATATCTACTCCAAATGCTTATCAATATAATTTACTCGCCCCATACTCATCATTCATAATCAAATTAAATTCCCTAGGACAAAGAGATTGGGGAACATATTATTCGGGAAATGTCCCTTACCATACATATACTCCATATTCAATTGTTGACACAAATAACAATCTTTACATCTATGGAAGATCAAACGGTACCCAGTTAGGGTTAGCAACTCCAGGATCTCATCAATACTCCCCAGGAAG
>CAMLKV010000268.1 GCA_946480635.1 uncultured Flavobacterium sp. | reverse complement strand
AAAGAAAGACTTTTTATCCATAATACTTGGCAAGAGGATTTAATTCCAAAGTATGGAAATTCTGAAGCTGTAGATAAAGAGTTTAAGAGATTTTTTGAGTGGACACATAGACTAACTGAAGAGAAAGATTCTTGCGGGAAGTATTACTTTACCATTCCTGTAAAAGATGCATCGAAAAATGATAAGTTTCAGTATTTGGACAACATGACGATGAAAGAATGGTTGGTTGAAAATGATTATTCTTCAAAAGAGCTTTATGAATTCATTAATTATTGTTGTCGAGACGATTTTGGTTTAGGAATTGAAGCCATTTCTGCTTGGGCTGGACATTTTTATTTTTGTGCAAGAAAAAATAAAATTTATAATTCTGATGCTGTATTAACATGGCCTGAAGGAAACGGAAGGTTGGTGAGTCATTTGAAATATGCTGTTCAAGGAAAAATAAAAAGCGAAGTCTTAGTTTACGATATCGAATCGAAAAATGATAAAGTAAACGTCTTAGCTTTTGATGTCAAAAAGAATCAAAGTATATGTTATAAAGCAGACAAAGTTATTTGTGCAACTCCACAATTTGTTAGTCAGTATTTAATTAAGGAAAGAAGGAAAATAGCTTCTAAATTTGAATATGCCCCTTGGTTTACTGCTACAATTACGTTGAACGATGCTTTTTATAACGATACTTTTCCTTTGTGTTGGGATAATGTGATTTATAAATCAAAGGGTTTAGGTTATGTTTATAATCAACATCAGCAGGTTACTCAAATTCAAAATAAAAAAGTAATCACCTATTATTATAGTTTTAGTGAAAATTCTATAAAAGAGAGTAGGAAAAAGCTTTTCAAAATGAAGGACGAAGATTTTAAAAGAATTATTCTGGAGGATCTATCTATAGCACATCCAAATATTGAAGAAAATATTATTGATATACAAGTGTATAAATTAGGACATGGTATGGTAAGCCCCAAACCTGGTTTTTTATCTAGTAATGAATTGAAACAAGCAAAACAATCGATAGATAAAAAAATACTTTTTGCACATAGTGATTTGTCTGGAGTATCTATTTTTGAAGAAGCTTTTCATCAAGGAATTGATGCAGCTAATAGAATTTAAATGAAAAAGTATTGGCTAAATACTCCTTTTTTTGATAGTATTTTTATACTGTCTCCTCCTTTTATTGTTTTGCTATTGATAACTATTTTTCAGGAAAAAATAAATTATTGGCAAGAGGAATACCCGTTTTGGATATGGTTGTTTTTTATTGTTTTTATTGATGTGGCTCATGTCTACGCTACACTTTTTAAAACATATTTTAATCCAACTGAAAGAGAACGATTAAAGAAGCCATTGGTTCTTGTTCCAATAGTTTGCTTAATCATTGGCATCTTGCTTTTCAGTTTAGGAATAAAAATCTTTTGGTCAGTTTTGGCTTATGTTGCTGTTTTTCATTTCATTCGCCAGCAATATGGTTTTATGAAATTATATCTAAAAAGCGAAGAAAATACAAATAGATATATTGAGAACTTGTCTATTTACAATGCTACGTTGTATCCTATGCTTTATTGGTTTTTAAGCCCTAAAAAAAACTTTAATTGGTTTACAGATAATGAATTTTTAAAATATGAAAATCATTTTGTGCTTCATATAATTACAGCTTTCTATTTTGTAATTATAGTTGGATATGCTCTTTATATTATTAAAAACTACATTCAATTCAGTCAGTTTAATTTGCCTAAAATACTTTTGGTTACTGGTACGTATTTGTCTTGGTATATGGGGATAGTGTATTATAATAATGATTTAATATTTACTGCACTTAATGTAGTGTCACACGGTGTGCCTTATATTGGTTTAGTATATATCAATCAAAAAAAAGAGAATCATTTAAAGTTCATCCCTAAACTTGTTTACTTGAAAGGGCTAGTTTTCTTTCTCGGAGTAATTTTGTTACTAGCTTTTTTAGAAGAATATTTATGGGAAGTTTTTGTGTGGAACGAAAATTTTGAAAGTTCTAGTTATTCTTATTTTAAGAATTGGCATTTTCTCTTAGTACCTCTTTTAATGGTGCCTCAATTTACTCATTACGTTTTAGATGGAATAATTTGGAAAAGAAAAGCTACACATAATCCTTCAAAGCTTTAGGTCTTTCCAGATATTCCTTAACGATTTGTAATGTGCCATCATCACGAGTGTCTATAAACCATTTAATAAGGGCAATTTCTCCGTTTTCGATTTCAATTCCGGTGATAGAGCGAGGATGAACACAACTTCCGTCATTAAAATAATTGGCTTGACTATTATTGGGTTTTGAAAATCTTGGGCGATGGGTGTGGCCCGTAATGGTTATTTTGTTGTTGTTTTCTAAAATCCATTTTTTAATTCTGCGTTCAACTTTAATGAGTTCTACATAGTTTTTTGCTGGACTCGTTGGATCCTTAATCCCCCAAATTTGTAGTGGTTTCCATAAAACACGAACTAAGAATTGATTTATTTTCCAACCAACATAATTCATAAAATCCGCTTGGTGACCATGAATTAAAAACAGTTCTTGTTTGGTGTCTTTGTGTTCTAATATGATACTTTCATGATATTTTAAACCAGGCATTAAAGGGACATTTTGTCCCAAATTCATATCGAAATATTCAGAGAAATTTCGTGTAACGACATTCGGATTTCTAAAAATCATGTCATGATTTCCCCAAATCATGTTTAGTCTATTTTCTAAATAGAACTTTTGAAGCAGTAGGTAAACATTTTTGTTAGATTCGAAGACTTCTTTGAAGAATAAGTTTTCCCAAAGTTCGTCTCCGTCCCCTAACTCTATGTAGTGAAACCCGTTCTTAAAATATTGCGATAGAGCATGAAAGAAAATATTTCTGTTGTTCGCAAAATCATCTGCATAACTTCCGTCGCTTCTATGGCAATCACTAAAAAATATAAATTTAGAATTATCATCAAAAGGTATTTTGATGGCATTTTTATAAGCTCGGTCTAATCTGTCTTTTGATGAAAGCATTTATCGGCTAAGATTTATGCTAAAGATAATTCTTTTTCTTTAATAGATTTTTCAATTGCATTCCACAATCTAATTCTTTTTTCCAATGCTTCAATGGCAACTTCTTCCATTGCTGCCCATTTAATTGGGTCGTTTTCGGCTAATTCTTCAATCATTTTCATGGCCATTGGGCCATGTTCATCAGCATCTAATTCTATATGTCTTTCGAAATAATAAATTAGCTTAGAAAGATTAGTTTCAGGAAAGTTAGTTTTAAAATTACGAAGAATTTCGGTAAACATATTTGGGATTAAATCCTCACGTCCAAAAGTAAATGCCGAAGCTATCTCGTGAGCTTCCCCTTTTTCAATTACTCTAAAAGTAAAATTTAAAAAATCCTTCACAGCTTCATCGAGATGGCTATTTTTTATGGCAACAAATACATTTTTAGTATCTTCTACATCCAATAAAAATTGTTCTATTTCTAAGGTGGAAGCTTTACAATCTTGCATTGCTTCAATATACATTTCATAGTGGCTTAGTCGTCTTCCATCTAATCCTAAATCAGATTCTTCTGCCAAAACAATTTCGTTGATCAAGTATCTTGTTTCAGGATTTGCTGAAGCAACCCATGGAGTGGTTATACAAGTTAGTTTTTGTTGCAATGCCTTAAGTAATGACATAAAGTCCCAAACCGCATATACATGAATTTCTAGAAAACTTTGTAAATCTTCTATAGTTTTAATTTGAGAGTATAAAGGATGGTTAAGTAAAACATCCTTTTGGGGTTGGATATTGTTATTTATGGTTTGAATATTCATGGGGAGATTTTTAATTTATATACGAAAAACATTAAGTTTTGGTTTTGTTTTTCATTTTACAAAAATAAAAATGCTTCCTGAATTTAGGAAGCATTTTATATCAAATTTATCTATTGTTCAATTATTTGAAGCAGTCTAACT
>CAMLKV010000267.1 GCA_946480635.1 uncultured Flavobacterium sp. | reverse complement strand
TTGTTGAATGTTTAAACGGTTATCGCTTAAAAGAAAAAATGCCAACTAATCTTGGTGAATTCAAAACACCTATTGGCGTTGTAGAAACCATCAAAGAAGGTACAGATATAACTTTAGTTTCTTATGGTTCGACCTTACGTTTAGTTGAGCAAGCTGCAAAAGAATTATTAGAAGTGGGAATTGATGCTGAAATTATTGACATTCAATCGCTATTACCTTTTGATATTAATCATGATATTGTAAAATCTTTGGCAAAAACAAATCGTTTATTGGTAATTGATGAAGATGTACCTGGTGGAGCATCAGCATTCATTTTACAACAAATTATTGACGAACAAAAAGGTTACAAATATTTAGACAGTCAACCAGAAACTTTAGCTGCAAAAGCACATCGTCCTGCTTATGGTACAGATGGAGATTACTTCTCAAAACCTTCTGTTGAAGATATTTTTGAAAAAGTGTATGATATGATGCACGAAAGCAATCCTGTAAAATATCCTAGCTTATACTAAGAAAAAATTAGTTTTATATCACAGTCCTATACTACTCGTATAGGACTTTTTTTATTTATTAACAATAATTACGGATTTTCCGTAGTATTATTTTTTTTCAAAAGTCTAACTTTAGGTAACGGCTAAATTTTCAATTAAAATAACGAATTTATTTCTTGAATTCATAGCAAACTCTAAATATGACCAATGTGAAAAACCCAACTTTTTTTGCAAAAAATAAAATAGATTTAGAACATCTCAAATATGCTGTTTTTGACAACATGATTGAGGGTGTTCAGGTCATTGATTTTGACTGGAAATATTTTTATGTAAACAAAGCTATAACTGTACAAGGGCTTTCAACTAAAGAGCAGCTTCTGGGGAATACCATGATGGAAAAATATCCAGGTATTGAGAAAACTGAAATGTTTAAATCTTTACAAAAATGCATGATTCAGAGATCTCCTTGTGAAGTTCTTTCTGAGTTTGATTTTCCTGATGGCTCAAAAGGATGGTTTGAATTGAGTATACAACCAGTACCAGAAGGAATTTTAATCTTATCCTCTAATATAACAAAACTCAAAAAAGCAGAAATTGAATTAAAGAAAAAACTGGATGAAAAAAACGAGATGCTATCTCAAATTTTAAGTCAAAAGAAGCAGTTAGAAGAGTTTTGTCAAATTATATCACATAATCTTAGAGCTCCTTTAAGTAATCTCTTATTACTTGAAGAAATGTTAGCAGAAAATCATTCTTTGGAAGACAAATACAAATATTTTGAAATGCAAAAACCAATAATAAAATCTCTTCAATCTGCATTTGAAGAATTGGTTCAAGCAACACAAATAAAAATGGACGCTACCATAAAAAAAGAAATAATTGATTTAGAAAAAATCACAAAAAAAACCATTAAAAACTTACATGAGAAAAAAGAATGTAGTCAATCACATATTACTTATGATTTTTCTAAAATCAAGACTATAGATTATCCTAAAAAATACATCAAAAATGTTTTAGCTAATCTGCTAAGTAATGCAACAAAATATAGTTCACCTGAAAGGGAATCTAAAATACATATTACTAGTTATAAAAAAAATGATTGGTTATGTCTTGATATAGAAGATAATGGTTTAGGAATAGATTTAAAAAAATATGGCCGCGATATTTTTAAGCTTCATAAAACGTTTCATAATCATCCAGAAGCAAGAGGTTTTGGTCTCTTTATAACAAAAATTCAAATCGAATCCGTAGGTGGTGAAATTTCAATAAAAAGTAAAGTAAACCACGGCACTATTTTTACTGTTAAACTTTATAAAATTAAATATGAAAAATAGAGTGAAAAATATTTGTGTAATTGATGATGATAAAATTTTTCAGTATTTAACTCAACGTGTTATTACTGACACTCATCTTATTGAAGATATCGAAGTATTTTCTAATGGGTTAGATGCTTTAAATTATTTACAGAACAACAGTTTAGATAAAAAAAAATTACCTGATATTATTCTGCTTGATTTATTTATGCCAGTCATGGATGGATGGGGATTTTTAAAAAGCTATACTGCAATAGAATCAAAATTGGCAAAAAAAATTCCAATATATATCGTTTCATCCTCTATTGATCCAATTGATATACAAAAATCAAAATCAATGGGTTATGTCACAGATTTTATTGTAAAACCAATGACTAAAGAAGTATTTCTAAAAATCCTCAAAAATAAAACTCACTAAACAATACATAACTATTTTATCTTCAAAATACTAATACTGAGTTTTAATACGTTTTAAGATAAAATAATTAAAAAATGAAACTTAAAAGCATACTCCTTTTACTACTTATAATTTCATGTAAAAGCAAAAAAAGTGAGCAAACATTAGTAATTGTTGAGTCAAGCAAAGTAGAGGCTGTAAAAAAAAATAGAGCTTTTGACTTAGGAACAAGATTACTTGAATCATGCAATACCTCAAAATTTAAAGCATTTACAAAGGATGAAGCTACCGAAAAAGTAATTCAAAACGCAACTCCTGAAAAAATATCATTAACCTGTCAAAAAATTAGACAGCGAAATGGCAGATTCAATTATATTAAACTTCTAGATGTTACTTATTTAAAAGAGAACGAAGAATATATATTTAGATATAATATTGACTACGAAAAAAAATATTTCATGCGTGAATTAAGTGTGACTATAAATAAAGAAAATAAGGTTTCTGCTATCTCTACAAAAGAAATTAAACCAAAACCATTATAAAAAGCTGATTCCCTTAATGGGAATCAGCTTTTTAATTATTCTTTAATTAATCTAATAGTTTTCTTATTTATCCCCTGCTCTATAGTTGCTAAATAAACTCCACTTGGTAAATCATCACCAATTGAAAATTCTCTCTTAGATTTATTTTTGTATTCTCTTATATTCCTTCCAAATAAATCATATATAAATACTGAAACTATCTCATCACTTGAGGTTTCAATTTCAAAATTAAAATTATTTTTTGATGGATTAGGATATACTTTTATAGCAAAATCATTGTCAAATGAAATTTGTTCATTTCCATTTTTAGAACTTACTGGAGCAATACAATTTGGTGTGCAAGCTCCAACAAAATCGCCATGAGCTAAATGATCTGATACTGCATCGTCATCTACGCATATTTTCACACATGGATTTTTATTACTTCCTGTTTGGTGACAAATTGTAACTTTTGCTCTTCCACTTGAACCGGCAAAACATCTAACATCTTCCGCATGTATATGTTTTGAACAGGTTACAACACACCCGTTTGAGTCTGTTATTGTTGCAATCAAATCTGCATCATACATTAATGAAACATTTACAGAATAAGACCCTGAATATATTGTTTTAGTTGATGAAGGAACTGATGAGCTTTGATTAGGGAATGTAGGACAAGTATTATTAATTGTAATTCCTCCTACACCTCCAGTAAACAATTCGTCTCCACTATCATTTACTTGATTACATTTTAATGATCTACTCAATTCTATTTTAACATTGTAAGGTCCAACTCCACCTGAAGGTGTAACAGTAAAAACAGAAGACTGATCCCCACCATAACCAAAATATAATTCATTATTTGTATTTGTACAATTAGCAACTAAATTACTCACAACCGAAATAGTAAATTGACATGAACTACTATTACCACATGCATCTGTAGCTGTTAAAGTTATAAGGTTAGCTCCTAAATTTAATTTAGTACCTGGTAAAGGAGATTGAGATACGGAAACACTACTACAATTATCTGAAACAGTAATTGAATTTACATAATTTACTAAACTTACTGAACAACCTATCGTGTTTGGATTAAGTGTGATGTTTGATGGACAGTTGGTAATTACTGGTGCAATATTATCTACCACATGAACTACTCTAGAAGTTGATACTAATCTACCACAAGTATCCGTAACTTTCCAAGATTCAATTATATCCCCACAATTAGGAATAGAGCTTGAAAAAGTCGATGTTACTGAACCGCTTATATTACAAG
>CAMLKV010000266.1 GCA_946480635.1 uncultured Flavobacterium sp. | reverse complement strand
ACATTAGACCTTGAGGCCATATGCTTCGATAAGTTAGGGTCGTTTGTTATTCCACTAAGATAAATCACTTGATTTACCTTAATTGAGTCCATGTAAGTATTAAAATTAATTGCTGCTTTAGCTTCTAAATCATCAAAATTTTCTGAAGAAGTAGACATGGAATGAATTAGATAATAGACTATATCAATCTTTGATGGACAATTATTTAAATTTACTTCTTCTAAAAAATCAACTTCCCAAATGGTTATTTTTTTCAATGTTTCAGTATCTATACCTAGTCTATTTTTATCTCTCACTGAACAAACAACCTCGAATCCTTTTGCAAGTAATTCTGGTAGAAGTCGTCTTCCAACATATCCGTTAGCACCAGTTAACAATACTTTCATGACATTAATATAAAATACAAAACATTGATTATCAAAAATTTGTTTAACAAAAAACACTTAAAGTTAAACAAAATAATTTTAAAATCAATAAAAAAACGGGAGTGTTTCCCGATTTTTTATTCTAACTCTGCAAAAGTATCACCTTGCTTAATGTCTCCAGTTTTGTAGCCCCTCATAAACCAATATTTGCGTTGCTCAGAAGTACCATGTGTAAATGATTCAGGTTCAACATGTCCTTGCATCCTTTCCTGAATTGCATCGTCACCCACAGCTTGTGCAGCACTTAGTGCTTCATCAATATCATCAGCATCTAAATTTTGCTGATTGTATCTTGCCCAAACTCCTGCATAAAAATCGGCTTGCAATTCTAAAGCTACAGAAAGTTTATTTCCCTCAACCTGATCCATTTTGGACTGCAATTGACGAACTTTATTAGAGGTTCCTAAAACCGTTTGAATATGATGTCCAACTTCGTGTGCAATAACATAAGCAATTGCAAAATCACCCCCTTTGGCTCCAAAACGTGTTTGCAATTCATTAAAAAAAACCAAATCCATATACACCTTTTCATCACCTGGACAATAAAAAGGACCTGAAGCTGCCGTTGCACTGCCACATGCTGTTTCTACAGCATCAGTAAACATGACCATTTTTGGGAAACGATATTTCATATTGTTTTCTTGAAATATTTTTTGCCAAGTATCTTCATTATCAGCAAACATTGTAGCTACAAACTCTCCTACAACTTTTTCTTCCTGAGTTAGTTCTCTTTGCTCAGTTTGAGTTGTAGTTTGTCCCTGATTCATTTGCTCTAACATAGGTGCTAGTGTTTGGCCTGTTTCACCTCCAAATAAATTAAGTAATAAGATGATGATTCCGATTGCACCACCTCCAGCAACAACTTTGCCACCAGTTGACATTCCTCTCCTGTCTTCAACATTCTCACTTTGACGTCTACCTTGCCATTTCATAGTTTTATAAGTTTAGTTTATAGTAAATTAATTATGCTGTAACCATTTAAACAAAATACCTTCAAAAATATCTTTATCAATTGGTTTGGATATGTAATCATTCATACCTGACTCAATACATTTTTCCTTTTCTCCTTTTATTGTACCTGCTGTTAAAGCTACAATAGGTACTTTTGTATTAAACTTTCTTATATCTAATGCTGCTTCATATCCGTTCATAACAGGCATTTGGATATCTAAAAGTACTAAATCTGGATTTACTTCACTACATTTTTCTACACCAATTTTACCATTACTTGCTTCAAAAATTATTGCATCAGGAATAATTTTCTTGATCATAGTCCTAGCTAAAAGCATATTGATTTTATTATCTTCAACAACCAATACTTTTTTGGCCAAACTGAAAACAGTTTTTTTGTGAATCAAACTAATATCTTCATAATTCACTTCCATTTCTTTAACGTCTGAATCATGTTCTGAGTCAATTTCATCTTCAAAATATTTAGCTTCTAACTCAAAATAAAAAGTACTGCCTTTGTTTATTTCACTATCCAACTCTAATTTGCTGTGCATTAATTTCAGAATTTTATTAGAAATTGCCAGTCCTAAACCAGTACCTCCATATTTTCTAGTAGTAGAATTGTCTTCTTGTGAAAAAGGCTCAAATATTTTCTCTTGATTTGCCTTTTTAATACCAATTCCACTATCAATGACAGAAAATTTAAGTTTGGCATTTGTTTTTGTTTTACCAATAAATTCAATTTGAAAATGGACTTTACCTTTATTGGTAAATTTTACAGCATTAGAAAGTAAATTAAGTAGTACCTGCTTAATTCTTAAGGCATCTGTGACAATATATTTTGGTACTTCTTTATCAATGTTTAGTGATAGTGAGATATTTTTTTGCTCAGAATCAAATCGAATAATATCTATAATTTGATGTGAAAGTTCGTGGAGGTTTGTTTTCTTGTATTCCAACTCTAACTTACCTGTTTCAATTTTAGAGAAATCAAGAATATCATTAACCACATCCAATAAAATATCGGCAGAATGGTTTACTGTTGCCAAATATTCCTGTTGTGAACTGTCAAGGTCAGTCTCTTTTAATATACTTGAAAATCCTATAATAGCATTTAAAGGAGTACGTATTTCGTGGCTCATGTTTGCCAAAAATTCAGATTTAGCTTTACTCGAAGCTTCTGCATACTCACGGGCTTTAATTTCTGATTCGATTTCTTTTTTTGCAGTAATATCGAATAAAATACCTTCAATGAATGCAATTTTTCCATCTCTTAAAATTACATCACCAAATTCTTCAACCCATATATAATCTCCATTACTTTTTCTCAACCTGTAAACAACATGGAAAGCCGAATGATTTTCGATGCGTTCTGTTGTATACTCTTTTAAATTTTGTCTATCATCGGGATGAACTAAATCGATAAGAGCAATTTTTTTGTCTAAAAAAAGTGATTTTTTATAACCCGTAAGAACTTCTATTTCATCATTTAAGAATATTTTGGTCCATTTTTCATCATTTTCAGATAAATAAACAGTTCCTGGAATATTATTTGTCAACAACTTAAATCGTTGTTCACTCTCTTGTAACAATGCTTCGTTTTGAACTCTTTCAATTGCTGTTGAGATATTATTGGCTAATATTTGAAGTACTCCAATTTCATCATCTGACCATTTTCTTCCATTAGTACAATCATCAAAACCAATAGAACCATAAAATTGATTTTTTACAAAAATTGGAAATATTAAAATTGTTAAGATTCCTTGATCCTCCCAACGTTTTCTTATAGCTGGATTTTGTACTTCTTCAACAACAGCATTATACACTTTATTTTGCATCAATAAGTCTAAAAATTCAGCTGACTTTTCGTATGGCAAATTCTGCAATAGCGGATTATATAATTGAACCGAAATATTATTATTAACCCATTCATTTTTTTGACTTAGGGTTTTGGCAACCGGATCATTTTGAAAATAGTATATTCTGTCAATTTTTGAGGCTTTTCCTATGATTGGGAAAATATCATCGAAGATTGTACCCAAATCTTTACCCTTTAATAATTTCTCTGTAGAAATTGCAATTGCCGATAAAATTTCGGTTTTAATTTTAAGCTTTTCTTCAGTTTCTAAACGTTTTTGTGACTCTATTGCGATTGCAATAACATCTGCTACTGAACGAGCAAAATTTATATCATCATTGTCCCATTTTCTGAATTCTTGAGTTATCTCAAGACATAAAATTGCTGCAATCTCTCCGTTGAAAATAATAGGAACATCCAACATTGATTTTATATTATTTTGAGGTAAATATTCATCTACAAACTCACTAACACTTTCTGTGTTATAAACATCTGAAGCTATAATTATATTATTATTTTCTAAAGCCTTAAAGTATTTAGGACATTCTGAAAGATTAGTTGTAAAGTTTCCAATAAAAGAATCTTCATAAAGTTTATATAAAATAACACAATCGAGAGCCGTTTTACTATAATTCCAGTAACTAATTCTGTCAATATTTGCTCCTATGGCGGATGATTTGAGAATTTCTTTGAGAATATTGACAAAACTTGTTTCTTCTGGATAAATTTTTGTTACTAATTTATTTATTGTCTTATTATATAATTCATTTTTCTC
>CAMLKV010000265.1 GCA_946480635.1 uncultured Flavobacterium sp. | reverse complement strand
TCTTTTTATCTTTTAACCAAGCTTTAAAATCTTGAGGAGTATCAACAACGATTTTCATTTGCATATTGTAGTGAGATGCACCACAAATTTTGTTACAAAGTAATAAATAGTCAAAAGTATAAGGATCAAGAGCCGTTTTACCATCTGCTACTAATTGAGCAGTTTTTTTAGCTCTAATCTTATTGATATTAGAAACTTTTTCAACGATTTCTGATTGTTGACGCATTTCGTCTGTTGTCATCGTTGGTCTGAAAGCAAATTCAGTAACCATACCTGGTACACAGTTCATTTGCGCTCTAAAGTGAGGCATATAAGCTGAGTGTAAGATGTCTTGAGAACGTAATTTGAACAATATTTTCTTTCCTTTAGGAATATGTAATTCAGTTACAGAAATATCATCTTGTGCGTTAGGATCATTTACATCAACACCCATTGTGTTAACACCTTCGATTAAACGAACGTTAGCTTTACCTAAAACATTATCTTTTCCAGAGTAACGAGCTTCCCAGCTAAACTGTTTAGCGTATAATTCAACCACCATTACATCTTCGTCTTCGTCAACAAACATAATATTTGTCCAAGTATATAATCCATAAAGAATTAAACCTGCTAAAACGATTACTGGAATAATAGTCCAAATAAACTCTAATTTATCATTATCAGCATAGTACAAAGCTTTTTTATCTTTTTCTCCTCTGTATTTGAAAGCGAAATAATGCAATAAAGCCTGCGTAATTGCTTGTACAAAGAAAATTATTGCAAATGAAATATACATTAAGTTATCGTAATCAGGTCCGTGTTCAGAAGCTGGTGTACCTAATACTAAGTGTCCCCACTTAAACATACCAAATATCGTGAAGATATAAAGGAATGCAAGAAAACCAAACATTAAATATCCCTGTACATTATTATCATTATCAGTAGCAACTTGAGAATCATCTTTCTTATTGCCAATCTGAGTTAAGTCGAAAATTTTAGTCATTTGCCAAATAGCAATTGATAATAAGACTAAAACTATAATAACCAACAAACTTGTCATCTGTTTTCTTGTTTAAATATTAATAATGGAAATGCTTACTTTCTTCAATTAGCGGATTACCTTTTGCTAATAATGGAGCTTTTGTTAAAGCTGAAAATACAACATAAATAAATAATCCTGCAAAGAATGCTACTGAACCTAATTCAGCTGCACCAATGAACCACTGATCTCCAACTGTAGCAGGGAAAATCATATTGTGGAAATCTAAATAATGACCTGATAAGATTATGATACCTGCCATTGTAATAATCCAAGGCACACGTTTGAAATCTGTATTGATAAGGATTAAAATCGGGAACACAAAATTCATAACAACCATTCCAAAGAAAGGTAAGTTATAATTTTCTATTCTCATTTTGAAGTAAGTAACCTCCTCAGGGATGTTAGAATACCACATTAACATGAATTGAGAAAACCACAAGTATGTCCAGAAAACTGAAATACCAAACATGAATTTAGCCAAATCATGAAAATGAGAGTTATTGATATGTTCTAAATATCCATTAGATTTTAAGTATAAAGTAATTAATGCAATTACAGTAATTCCACTTACAAAGAAACTCGCAAAAACATACCATCCAAATAATGTAGAGAACCAGTGAGGATCAACAGACATTACCCAGTCCCAAGCCATCATTGACTCAGACACTAAGAAGAATGCTAAGAAACCAGCAGATGCTTTAAAGTTTTTCTTGTAATATGATAAATCATTAGTTTCATCTAAAGCAATTGAATTTTTTCTTGTATAAGTTCTATAAAGAATCCATCCACCTAAGAAAACGGCTGCTCTAATTAAAAAGAAAGGTACATTTAAATATCCTGATTTACCTTGGATTAAATGATCTTCAGCAACTACTGCTGGATCCATCCAAATAAACAAATGATTTACATGAACTCCTGATAAAACTAAAATTACAAATACTACAATCCCACCAGGAACTAAGTATGCAGTTATAGCTTCCATTACTCTAAATAAACCTGGAGACCAACCTGCTTGGGCAGCCCATTGGATAGCATAAAATGCTAATACCCCAAGAGAAATTAAGAAGATAAATAAAGCTCCAACATATAAAGCAGACCATGGTTTGTTTTGTAATTGGTGTAAAACGTGCTCTAAATGTTCTTGATGTTCTGCGTGAGCATCATGTTTAGCTGTCTCATGAGTTTTAGCAACTGGAGCTTCATGAGCAGGTTTCTCAACCGCAGCATGAGCTTCTTCAACATTAGTAGCCACAGAATCTAAATTGTGAGCAACTACAGCAGCCGAATCTTTTGCAACTTCAACAGCATGAGTTTCTTCAGCGTGAGCCACAGGCTCAGCTTCATGATGTTCAGCAGTAGCTTCATGAGTAGCCGCAGCTTCATGGTGACCTCCACCGTGACTATCAGCAGCCAATATTTTTTCTACGTCTTCTGTATTTTTTGGTGCACTGAAAAAACCGTAACCAATACCTAATAATCCTAAAACCATTAAAGTAAGTGCTATAGTTTTTATTTTGCTTGAAAGTGTATACATAACTTAATCGCGTATTTATTATTTTAATTCAGACTTAAGTTTTATTACATACTCAGCCACTTGCCATCTTTCTTTCTTAGACAATTGGTTAGCATGAGATCCCATTGCATTAAGACCGTACGTTTCTACATGGAAAACACTTCCTACAGTAATCGCTCTGTCTTTATAACTAGGTACACCTAAGAATTTTTCTCTTTGAACAAGTTTTCCTTTACCATCACCTTTTTCACCGTGACATGAAATACAGTAAATATTGAATAAATCCTTACCTTTTTCCATATTCACAGCCGAAGAATCTAGAGGAGACAACATACCTTTTGACGCTTCATAACCAGCAGGTGTGTTTGGTAAATCGTATACTTCAAAACCTCTTTTGATTGTTCCAGCAACTGGCAACTGTCCTTCTTTACCGTTTTTAAATGCGTTAGACTCAGAATATGTTTCATAAGCTACCGATTCATACATGTTCGGGAAGAACTGATAGTTCGGTTTATTATCACTTTTACATGAAAACAGCAATGAAGATAATCCCATTACAGCTGTTAGTGTATATACTACTCTTTTCATAATTCTGATTAATGCTTTTCAACTACTTTAACTTCAACAGCACCTGTACTTTGTAAGAATGAAGTTAATTCGCTTTCATTATTATTAACTGATACTTCCATTAAGAAGTGGTCGTCTGTTGTACGAACATCTGGATTTTCAGCTTTTTTGAATGGCCATAATTTACTTCTCATATAAAAAGTAATTACCATTAAGTGAGCTGCAAAGAATACAGTTTCTTCAAACATTACAGGTACAAACGCCGGCATGTTTTGAATATAACTGAAACTTGGTTTACCACCAATATCTTGTGGCCAATCACTAATCATGATATTATTTAATAACCATGTAGCAAAAGATAAACCTGTTAGACCGTATAAGAAAGCACAAATTGCAATTCTTGTTGGTGCTAATCCCATTGCTTTATCTAAACCGTGCACTGGGAACGGTGTGTAAACTTCTTCGATATGGTGATGTGCTTTTCTGGTTGCTTTAACCGCATCCATTAAAACATCATCATCATTATATAGTGCATGTATTACTTTATTACTCATGACTTATTAGTGATTATCGTGATTATGACCGTTTTTTTCTCTTTCTCTCTTATAGTTGTCACCAGAAGTTTTTAAGATAGTCTTAACCTCTGCTTGTGCAACTACTGGGAATGTTCTAGCATATAATAAGAACAATACAAAGAAGAATCCGATAGTACCTACAAAGATTCCTATGTCAACAAATGTTGGTTGGAACATTGTCCATGAAGATGGTAAGTAATCACGATGTAATGAAGTTACAATGATTACGAAACGCTCAAACCACATTCCTATATTTACGATGACCGACATGAAGAAGGTAACGGTAAGATTCCTCCTCATTTTGCGGAACCAGAAGATCTGCGGAGAAAGTACG
>CAMLKV010000264.1 GCA_946480635.1 uncultured Flavobacterium sp. | reverse complement strand
ATGTTTTTGACTATAATAATAGTGTTTCGATTTATGCTAATGAAAATATTAACATCAAATCCTCATCAGAAAACATTAGAGATATAAGAGTATATGATGTAGTTGGAAAAACTCTTTTAAATAAGAATAAAATAAATAAAAATGAAATCATTTTAAGTGAACTTAAACCAACCTCAGGATTAATAATTATTAAAGTAATTCTAGATAACGGTAGTGAGATTACTAAAAAAGTAATTTTTTAATCCTCTTATAACACATAAAAAAAGACCTCAATTTAGAGGTCTTTTTTATTTATTACCAACAAATTTTCTAAACCAACAAAACAACAGCCTATATTCGATTAAGTGATTGATTTTCAGGTTTATAAACAATGTTCACTTTAAATATCCAAGAGAATAAATGGTAACTTTGTTATTGGCTAAATGAAATGGTTATGGAAAATTTTTACTTCTCTTCGGATAAGCCTCAAGCTTATGCGTGCCTGCTAGTAAATTATTTTATCAGAAGAATTTCAAAAATTTTAATTCTGATATTTACTATGTTGGCATCTATTCAGGTTTTTGCTCAAACTTTGGGCGATTATAGGTCGGTTAACCCAGGTGGACCATGGACAAATTTGAGCAGTTGGCAGTATTACAACGGAAGTAGCTGGGTTACTACTGTAACATATCCGGGACAAAATCCTACAGGAACTGGAAATGTATTGATTCAATCTGGGCACTCAATTACTATTGGAACAACAGGCATAAATACTGGAACAATAGGTTCAATTACAATAACTGGAAATTTAACTTTAACAGGAATAAATACTGGAGGTACTGGAACCGACTATGTTTTCAATACTCCATTAATAACAGTAACTCCTTTGCAAGGAACTATCACTTTTATAAATAAAGTGAATCTAAAATTGCCCGGAAACGCAGTCCTTTCGGTTACATCAGACACCACTCCAAATCCTGATTATTATGGACTTATAGGAGATTGTAATCATAATCAGGACATCTACATAGGTACATCTGTTTATGCTTATTGTAATGGAGCTGGTGAAACGGGTTTAACTTTTGATGATGTTATGAATGGCGGAGGAACTTTAGATGCCAGACCTAGTTCAAACACACCGGTTTGTGAAGGAAGTCAAATAAACTTATTTGGCACTTATTCTGGCACTGCAGGCACAACGGTTACATATAGTTGGGTAATAGTTGCTCCTGGTGGAGGAAACACTAGTTCGTCTTTGCAAAACCCAACTATACCTAATGCAATAGCGGGTACATATAGTATTACACTTACTTGTAGTACAATTTTTAAGGGAAATACTTATAGTAATAATGAAACAATTGTAGTACTTGTTAATCCTCGTCCTGCAACAATTACAATTGGAACAATTACACAACCTACATGCAGTGTTTCAACTGGAAGTGTCATCCTGAACAATTTGCCTTCATCTGGCTTTTGGACTATAAATCCTGGAGCAATTTTTGGAAGTGGAACTAGTGTAATTGTTAGTGGATTATCACCAGGAACATATAATTTTATTGTAACAAATAGTAATGGTTGCGTTTCTAATCCAAGTAATAATGTAGTTATAGCTCCTCCAGGAAAGACATGGAATGGATCTATTAATTCCAACTGGTTCATAGCCTCCAATTGGACTCCTTCAGGTGTACCAACGTCAACAGATTGTGTAACAATTAACAATAGCGGCATTGCTCCTATTATTTCAGGAGCAACAATTGCCTATGCCTATTCACTGACAATTCTTGGTAGTGGAAATCTGCAGATTTCTTCAGGCAGTAGTCTACAAGTCACAGATTTTGTAAATATTAATCCATCAGGAGTTTTTACCATAAAAAATAACGGAAGCTTAGTCCAAGTGAACAATGTATCCAACACAGGAAACATAAATATGGAAAGAACAGCATTTGTTGATTTTCGAGATTATGTTTATTGGTCAACACCAGTTTCAAATTTTAATTCAGGAAACATTTCATCATTCTCAAACAACAATAATCTCTATAAATGGATACCAACTGTAGTTGGTAATGGAATTGGCAACTTTGGCAGTTGGACTAATGGAACAGAAACGATGGTATTAGGCAAAGGCTATATTGAAAGAGGACTAAACAATGCTCCTTTAAATTCACCTGCAAATTTCACTGCAACATTTATAGGTATACCAAATAATGGCGATATAAATACCCCTATTAGTAGAGGAAATTATGTTGGTGATTCATATTGGACTCCTATAATCTCACCAACTGAAGCCACTATGGATGATGATAATTGGAATTTACTTGGAAATCCGTATCCATCTGCTATCTCTGCTAATGCTTTTTTAACTGCAAATCAAGATAATTTAGATGGATTTATTAGAATTTGGACGCACGGCACAGCTCCTAGCACAAGCAATCAAGATCCGTTTTATGGAAATTATGAATACAATTATGACATTAATGATTATATAACTTGGAATTTATCAGGCTCTACCATTCCTGGATTTACAGGATATATAGCTTCAGGACAAGGATTTTTTACTAAAATGCTTGACACAAATACAAGCAACAATGCAATTTTTAACAATGGTATGAGAAATACATCTTATACTAATAATGAATTTTTTAGAACTAAAAATTCTGAAAAAGCAATTACAAACGGAGAAGGTCGCATTTGGTTAGATTTAGTATCACCATCTGCTAGTACAAGTGCGTTAATTGCATATATTAATAATGCTACAAATGAAAGAGATAAATTGTATGATGCAACTGCAGATTTAAAATCAAATTTCAGAATTAACACCTTACTTAATTATGAAAGACTTGTAATTCAAGGCAAAAAAGCTCCTTTTAATGAAGAAGATACAATAAATTTTGCTTTCAATGTACCAGCAAATGGGGAATATACTCTTGCTATTAATTCTGTCGATGGAGTATTTTCTGATCAAAATCAAAATATCTTCCTTGAAGATAAACAACTACATGTGATTCATGATTTGAAATCCACACCATATCAATTTAATGCTTCGCAAGGTGAAAATATTGATAGATTTAAATTACGTTATACAAATCAATCACTCAGTAATAATGTTTTTGATTATGACAATTCAATTTCCGTTTATACGTCAGAAGCAATTAATATTAAATCCTCTTTAGAGAATATTAAAATTGTAAAAATGTATGATATCTTAGGAAAAGTAATATTATTTAAAAACAATATCAATCAAAAAGAAGTGGTTTTAGATGAACTTAAACCTACCTCAAATCTAGTAATCGTTAAAATAACATTAAATGATGGAAATGAAATTGTCAAAAAAATTCTATTTTAAATAGACAACCCTTCAATCATTTCAAAAAACCTCATTAGAGGTTTTTTTTGTATTTTTTTGATACAAAGCAATTTAAATGTCATATTTTGTATTTCATCGGTAAAATTTGTTTTTTATCGAAAAAATAAGTATTTCGTCGATATTAACAAACTTCTTAACGTTTTTTTAATATTTTAACAAAGTTTTTCAAGAAAACAACTAACCTAACTATAATACCACGTGAAAAAAAATTACTCATCTATAGAGTACATATTTAGTACTTTTATAGAACTAAAGCCTTGTAAAATCAGCACTTCTGATTGCTCTCTAAAAAAGTTTAACTTTTTATCATTTCTTTTTTTAATTTTATCTATTACTGCTAGTTCATACTCGCAAACTTTTACAGACAACACCGCCAACGGTAATGAAACATGGACAGTTCCCGCAGGAGTAACTTCTGTCACTGTACAAGTTTGGGGAGCTGGAGGTTCTGGAGGAGGTTCTGACTCAAATGGTTATGGTGGCGGAGGCGCTGGAGGTGGAGGATATTCTACCAAAACATTTTCAGTATCAACCGGACAAACAATAAATTACAATATTGGAGCTGGAGGTACTGCAACAACTATTGCTGATGGAAACCCAGGTGGAAATACCACTTTATCTCACACTAACTCTTCAACTAGTATAACTGCTAACGGAGGAGCAAGAGGACTTAAAGAAA
>CAMLKV010000263.1 GCA_946480635.1 uncultured Flavobacterium sp. | reverse complement strand
TGGGAAATTTTAATAGTAGAATATTATGATTACGGGTTTTTATTAATTAGATGAATTCATGCCATTTTTAATTTTTGCATCGATAACTTTAAATTGATAAATCAAAAAAAACAAAATCATCAAAAACATAACAATCCAAATAAGTATCATTTTCAATCCTGAAACTCCCATAAAGAATAAAGGCATTAAAGTCATCATCCCAGCAAAAAGGCTAATAAAAAGCGTCCCTCCTAAAAGTAAAAATGAATTAATAATGAATTGATGAGCTCCAATTCTTTTTAATAATGCCATTAGTATGAACACTACAAAGGCAACTCCCATAACTCCAAAAATAAAAGCCACTAATAAAGAATCTCTTTCTGAAGCCATCAAATCTAAAATTCCAACATAACTAGAACTGAATTCCATTGTATTTTTTTTCTTCTTCAGTTATTACTAAAAGTGGTTTTTCTTTGTAAAAAAGAAACTTAGCCAATATAAAACTTGGAAATTCATTGATTCCAATATTGTACATATTTATACTCTCGTTAAAGTATTCCCTGCGATCAGAAATCGCATCTTCAATTTGAGAAACTCGTGCTTGAAGTGACAAAAAATTTTGATTTACCTTCAAATCAGGATAATTTTCTGATACTGAAAAAACACTTTTTAATGTACTTGCAATATCATTTGAAAGTGTAATTTTTTCATCATTGCTTTTCGTTGCCAAAAAACTAGTGCGTAATTGTGTTAGTTTTTCCAAAACGCTCTCTTCATATCTCATAGATTCTTTAAGTACTTTTATAACTTCAGGGATCTCATCAGCTCTTTGTTTTAAAATAATATCAATGTTAGCGAATGCTTTTTCAACATTAAACTTTAACATTACTAATTTGTTATACATTGAAACTATTGATGAAATAATAATTATTACTAGTATGGCAATGAGCGCATAAGATAAAATAGTTGACATAAATTTTAAATATTAATTGTTTTGTTCATTTTCAGGTTCTTCGTGAATCTTTTCCATAAAATCCTCGAAACTTTCCACTCCTTTTATGGGATTTCCAAATTGAGGTTTACCTATAAAAATGGTGTTTTTTTCTATTTTGATTGGTGTGATTAAAATTAAAGCTACAATCATTACAAAAACAGCCGTAAATCTATACATTGAATCCATAAAAGGCTTTGACTCATTATGTTCTTCTAGCTTATTTAATGGTGCAATGGCAAAAACTTTCTTAATACTCTCGTATCCAAAAACTGGTGTATTGTTTTCAAGACCAACTTTTCCCACAAGAATCATTTGGTCGTCAGGTTGCAGTAAATACTGTGTAAATCTTTTTCCGCTATCAGAATATTGGGAGTTTTCATGAAGCCAAATCATTTCTAATTCCTCAGGATTTACTTCAATTTTCCCTGTTTCGTCCTCGATGTAAAATCTATTGCATTTGGTTTCTTCAAAAACGGTTGTATATCTTGTCTTTCCATCCTTATCTCTAGATTCTTGCTCTATTACATATCGAAAACCTATACATTCTTTGTCTTTGATAGGAGCTAAAATTGGAGGTTCTTTATATCCCAATTTACCTTTTACCTCGGCAAGTCCCATAGCTACAGTATGAATTTTTGAAGTAGGTAAAATACCCTGAAATTTTAAAAACCTGCTTTTATTGTTAGGTAAAAAAGCTTGTAAGACGATTATACCAAATATGATTAAAAACATGTAAAACCCGCTTAGACCTAATACTACAAAAAGTGCCAAGCTTAATATAACTGATAGAAATTTTTTAGCTTTTGATTGGGGTTTGATATTGTATTTTTTATAAAATCTCTCATTCTTTTTTGATTCTCTGAAACTCTCTCTTATCCCCGCATATATCATTCCTATAATTCCGAAAGCAAATACAGAAATTACCATTAATAAAAAAACTAAAAAAACCGCATGTCTGAAAGTTAACGCTGTAATCCCAATAAGTAAAGGGTTAAATACAAAGAAAAACCAACCGTTTATTTTAATCTCAAACAATCCTGAAACAATTACAGTATGAAATATGGCAAGTCCTAAGCTAAAGAGCATTAGGAATATAATTAATGGGGTTTCAATATCTTGGTTTAAAATGGAGTTTAGAAATTCGTTCATTAAAATTTATCGTATGTGTTTTTATGATCTAGTCCTGATTCTAATATACTTTTATAAAATTTAATTTATTCAGAATCTTCTCTAAATTGCTTTAATATTCTATCGTTTAAGTTATTATTTCTGTCAAAAATTTTATAAAAACCGAATTGTTTTAATGGTTTTTCGCTTTTAAAATAGGTTACTCCATTTTTGTTTTCAGTTATAACTTTATTTCCAAACTTATTCTCTAAATATTCGTTGGTATAAGAATTAATATTCCTTAAATAATTTTCTATTGCCGGTGCAAATGTTTTAAAGTCTTTATGCCAATAATCATTAATTCTAATTAAGGGTAATTGATTATTTTTTGTTTTTGAAAACTTGAAGATCTTATTGTACCATTTCTGATTTTCAAATTTAGTATTAATTGGTTCTTTATTCAGAATGATAGAATATTCAAAATTATGGTATTCGCCATCTCCTGGAGGATCGTTAGATAAGAAAATTGCTTCTACTGATATCCAGCTAATAAAAGTATTTTTCTCTAAAAGCAAATCAACTATAGTAAACCCCTCATTATTATATTCGCAATATTTTTTGGTCCCCTTATAGTCTTTATCAGTAGAAAATTTCACTAAATTAAAAAACATCTAAATAATCAGATTTTATGAGTCTATAAATTATATAATAATTAATATCTAAATCACTTCGAATTCTGTTTTCCCATTGGGAATATAAAACATCAATTCGAGCATTAATTCTTCTTTTTTTTCTTTATTATAAAGTGAAATCACTGGTTCGCCGTTAGGTCTTTTATAAGCTCCTATTTTACCATATCCATAGGTTTTGAATATCATATCCTTTGGCAAGGGCTTCATTTTAAAACCGTTTTTAACGTCATCAATTAAACTATTAATGCGTGATTTAGTTTCAATGGAAGATAAGTACATTGAGGCAGCCATGTTATTTTCTCTTGTAGCAATTTTAGATTCAAATTCTGTAAACTGTCCTTTATCTATTAGATTTCCAATATTTTGATAAGTCTGTTTCAATTTATTTTCAACATCCGGAATATCTTTCAATTTCAATCCATTATCCCATAAGGTCATTTTATAAGGTACTTCTGCATAAAATTTACTGATTTTGTTCAAAACTGAAACTCTGTTGTCTTTATCAATTTTAGGAAATTGAATGATTTCAAAATCTTTAACAAAATTAAACTCATCATTAGCCACATCATATAATCTTATGTTATACTTTAGCTCTGCGTTCGGATCTATTTTTTGCTGGCCACTTAACGGCAACATGATAACAGAAACATTCTGGTCACCGTTTTCGTAAATACTAAAGTTTATAGGCAGATTAGGAGCAATTTGTCCTTCTGTTTCCATTGCCAGAATTGGAATATCATTAACTAAAATTTCAAAACTACAAGCTACTACGCTTAACTCGATTGTATAATATGGTTGTTGCATTTATTTAAATCAATTTAATCCTTTAATTCCTTTTTTGTAATAATCAAATCCTAATTTTAATTCATCTTTAACAAAAAGAGAATAACTATAATTTTCGATTTTTCTGCCCTTTTTATTTCTTTCTTTTAAATAAACTTCATAATAAGTTGGATTCGTAAGATATTCAGCCAAATCAGTTAAAGCTACAGTAATTACTGTCAAAGAAGTTTCAACAGTTTTAACTCCATTGTAAACTACATCTCTGTTTATTTTCAAATAATAAACACAATTCTTGTCCTCCCAGATTATATTTCTATTAGAAGAATCACCATCATCATAATTAGGTTTACCTAAATAAGAATTCACCCCCTCTATTAAAGATAAACTTTCTTTTTCTGTATAAACTGACAATTCATAACCATAGATAATGTTCTTTTCTTCATCAGCTATAAATTGAACTTTGTTATGATATCTTTTACTTTCGATTAGTT
>CAMLKV010000262.1 GCA_946480635.1 uncultured Flavobacterium sp. | reverse complement strand
GTTCGTGAGCTAGTAAAAGATGAAAAGGCAGAAGTTATTGTGCTTTCTGTTGGTGCAGAAGCCGATATTACTGAATTAGAAAGCTATGAGGAACGCCAAATGTTCTTACAAGATATGGGGTTAACAGAACCAGGATCTTCTGTATTGATTCGTGCGGCTTATAAATTATTAAACCTTCAGACTTATTTTACTGCAGGTGTTAAAGAGGTAAGAGCATGGACGATTAATATTGGAGATACTGCACCAAAAGCTGCTGGTGTAATTCACACAGATTTTGAAAAAGGATTTATCCGTGCCGAAGTTATTGCTTTTGATGATTATTCAAATTATGGTTCTGAAGCTAAAGTGAAAGAAGCAGGAAAACTAAGAGTGGAAGGTAAAGAATATATAGTTAAAGATGGTGATGTAATGCATTTCCGTTTTAACGTATAATTTTTTGAATAGAAATAGTAAGGTGCGAGATAATTTATCTCGCATTTTTTTTATCTTGTAATAAATTTAAAAAGTATGAAAATAATAGCCTTTGGAGGTAGTAACAGTAAAAACTCAATAAATAAAAAACTAGCCACGTATGCGTCAAGTTTGTTTGCTGATGCTTCAATAGAAATTTTGGACTTAAATGATTTTGCATTACCGTTATTTAGTGTTGATTTAGAAAAAGAAATTGGACAGCCTCAATTAGCAAAAGATTTTTTAGATAAAATTACTTCGGCAGATTTTCTTGTCGTTTCATTAGCAGAAAATAATGGAAACTATTCGGCAGCGTTCAAAAATTTATTTGATTGGTCTTCTAGGCAAGCTAAAGAGGTTTTTCAGCATAAACCAATGTTGCTAATGGCAACTTCGCCAGGAGGCAGAGGTGGTGCAACAGTTTTGGAAATTGCTAAAAATGCTTTTCCACGTTTTGGCGCTGATATTAAAGCAACCTTTTCTTTACCTAGTTTTAATGATAATTTTGATGTTGAGAATTTAAAGATTTCAAATAATGATTTTGATGAACAGCTTAAAAATATTGTTCTATCATTGTAATAAAAAAGCCGCTTTAAAGCGGCTTTTTTGTTTTTCAATCTTTCTTTTTACTTTTTTCTTCAGGAATGGTTTTTAATCCTAAAGATTCCCAATTTTCATCTGTTCTAATCAATTCAATAATTGGTTTGGTTTCATAACCAAATCCTGAAAGCTCAGAATAGTAATATCCATCTTGAGATATTGCTAAAAGATATTTATTATCCACAAGATTGGTTATTGCAATTGTAAACCTTCCATCTTTATCAGAAACACTATTGTTTGTAGTTCCTTTTTCAGTAATAACTATGCCTGAAAGAGGTTGACTTGTGGTGTTTAAAATTACTCCTGAAACTAAAGTTTGAGAATATCCAATAACACTCAAAAAAAGAAAACTAAAGATTGCTAATTTTTTCATTCTTAGAATTAAAATTTAAGACCAAGTCTTGCATAGTAATAAGCTCCACTAAAGCCCATTTGTACTGCATCCCAATATCCACCAGCTTCAACCCAGTCATCTTGTTGATCAGGATACACATTAAACATGTTGTTGCTTCCTAATGTAAGTTTGAAATTTTTAGATAGTTTAAAACCTAAAGTTAAATCAGTAACAATTTTAGGATCGTATCAGTTGCCGCTTTAATTTGGTTGTCAAAAGATCCATAATCAGCAACATCCTCGTACACTTGATAATCTAATAATTTAACTTCGCTAAATCTTGTAAATGCAATACCAGCATCAAACCATTTTCTGCCGTAGTTTAAATTTAAAGCAAACTTGTTTTTTGGAGCTGATGCTAATAAAAAGGCTTTGTCTCTTTCTCCAAAGAATGTTTGTTCTGGTAAACCACGGCTATTTACTTTAGAAATTTCCATTTCGTTTATGTTACCAACGAAAGTTGCTCCAAAATTAGATTCTCCAAATTTTTTCTTCCATGATAAAACTAAATCAACTCCTTTTGTTTTTGTATCAGCACCATTTACAAAGAATTGCGCTTGATCAACTCCTAGGCCTAAAGATGATGCATCAAAATAACCTGTTAATACAATTCTGTCTTTTACATTGATCATATAACCATCTACAGTAGCTGTAAAAGCACCAAAAGTTGCTGTAACCCCAAGTGAGGCATTTACCGCTTTTTCTTCGTTTAATTTTTCAATGCCAAATGCTCTTGTAACAGCACTTTCATTATTTGCTAATAAAATTTCGGAAGCTCCTGAACTACTAAAATTTGTAAAACTTGTGTTGTAATAAATCTGTGCCAATGATGGAGCTCTAAATCCTGTACTTACTGATCCACGTAAATTAATTTTATCAGTTATTTTAAATCTAGAAGCTAATTTTCCATTCAGAGTACTTCCAAAATCACTATAGTTTTCAAAGCGTGCAGCAGCACTAACCATGAATCTTTCTGAAATATCAAATTCGACATCAGCATAGGCAGAAATGTTTGAGCGAGTCTTATCAACTTCATTTTTAGGACTATATCCAGGGAAGCCTTGTGATCCTCCTGGTCTTGGTTCGCCAGTCACTGGGTCAATTGGTGCCGATTGTGTTGAGGGATCAGTTATTACATTGCCGTTTGTATCATAAGTTGCATAAGAACCTACTTCACCAGCAAAGATTTCAAATCTTTCGATTCTGTATTCAGCTCCAAAAGCTAAATTCATCCCTTTCAATACTGAATCATAATTTTTTGAAAAATCAAGGTTAATAGTGTTTTGGCTTAAACTATGCCCTCCAGCATCAAATTCCGTTGGAGAATTACCCTCTAATGAAGCATTTAAAGTTCCTTTTATTCTATAGTCAAAAATGTTTTTTCCATAAGTATTGCTTAAATCCATTTTCCATCCATTATCAGATTTTCTTCTAAAACCAACAGCAATAGAATTGTCAACAATGTTTGAAGTGATTCTAGGAGTAAATCCACCTGGATAAATTGATTCTACAACTCTTTCTCCATCATTTCTTGTGAATGCATAAGCGTCAGTATCTCTATAATTTCTTCCTCCAAAAGCATAAAAATCTAATTTGTCACAAATTGGAACAGATAAATTTGCCATGATATTTGCGCTCATGATTTCAGCTTCACCAAATCCTTTTCTAAAATCAAAACCAGGACGTAACGTTTTTTCTTTATTTAGAAACTCGGTAGTAAAGTTTACAAAACCACCTTTTTTGCCAATTGATACGCCGTAATTTGCACCAACTTTTACTGAATTTCCGTCGAATTTTTTGTTTTTACCAAATGAATTTCCAAAACCATTTTGATCAAGTCTAAATCCCTTGGTGTTAGCAGTACCAAGAGGGAAGTCTCCATCAGCTTTTGTGTCATAAGCTCCATAGGTTATGGCTCCGTTGAATTCGTTTACATTGTCATTTAGAACAATATTAATAACTCCTGAAATTGCATCAGATCCATATTGAGCTGCAGCTCCATCTCGCAAAATTTCAATTCTTTTAATAGCAGATGCTGGAATTGTATTTAAATCTGTTCCAGTATTACCACGACCTCTTGTTCCAAATAAATTGATTAAAGAAGATTGATGTCTTCTTTTTCCGTTTATTAAGACTAAAGTTTGATCAGGTCCCATACCTCTCAAAGATGCTGGGTCAACGTGATCTGCCCCATCAGATCCTGATTGTTTATTTGCATTAAAAGATGGTGCTACGTATTGAAGTAACTCGTTAATTTCTATTTTTCCACTTTGTGTAGTTACATCTTTAACACTAATGATGTCGATTGGAACAGCCGAATTTACTACTGTTCTCTTTGCATTTCTAGAACCTACAGTTTGTATAGTAACCTCTTGTAGTTCTTTGTTTTGCTCCTTTTCTTCGTCTTGTGAGTATCCATTGGAAATACATAATAGAAGTAAGGATAGTTTTAATAGTTTTTTCATATTGTAGTTTGTTAGTTTATGCTAAAATAAATATTTTTTTAACACATTTTAACAAACTATTCGTGATTTTATAAGGCAATGATTGTTAATAAACTATTCTTGCTGATTCTTAATAACTTTCAAGAAGTGTTATTTTATTTT
>CAMLKV010000261.1 GCA_946480635.1 uncultured Flavobacterium sp. | reverse complement strand
AGTATTATCGGTGATTTCAATTCTATTGTAAGGTAAATTAGGAGTTATAGCAAAGTAAAAATTGCCACTTGCATCGCGAACTAATCTTCCAGATTCGTTTGAAAAATTATTTTGGCTTGAAAAACTATTTATTACCGTCGTGTTATTTTTTGCACTGACAGTAAAAAAATGATTTCCCAATACTACAGTACCCAAGAGATCAGCCAATTCACTACCAAGATTACCTCCGACTAGAGCATTTAAAACATCTTGATCAAAATCAATTCTAACATAAGTGGTTTTTCCTGCTGGTACTGTTGTCGGAAATTCTAATTCAATTTTTCCGCTGTAACTGCCAATACCTACAGCTATACCTCCATAAGAATTAAGGGTAGCATATGAATTATCATATAAAGTTGCATTTGTTGGATTTGTTACATGATCAGAAGTGACCAGAGAGTTTGCATTAATAAAATTGATTTGTGCTTTTAAATCTGTTTGCCAAAAAAGCGATAGAAAAATGAAAAAACAGAAAATCAAGAAAGAGTTGTTCCTAATGGTATATTTCCTATTCATAAGCAATAATTTAATGTTCAACTTTATTTATAACTCAAAACTCAAATTGTTTTTATTCTAAAAGTCTCTCTTCGTTCATGATGATTAACATCACTTGCTTTCAAATCAGGCATTCAATAATATTGTCACTATTTCAATTTCATTTACAAATCATTTTTGTAGTATTCGATTTAGATTTATTGTTCATTTTCACATGAATTCTCTCATAAATTTAACAACAACTAATTTTGAATTATCGATAAACTCTTTTGAATTTCATGAATTTTTAAAATAATAACTACTAAAAATATTTTCTAAAATTTAATTTTACTTTAAAGCTTAATAAAATATATTTGTAATATTTTTCTCTAATAAATTTAAAGCGGAAAGTAAAAAATAAATTACGGGAAAACCGTAATATCGATTAAACACCTAAAAAATCCGACAAAAACTAAGTCTCAAAACACCTTATTTTAAAGGACTCACCTAAAATGGTGAGAAGTATTTAAGATATTTTCACACAAAAACATAACTTAATGATTTTCATAATTTAAAGTGTAAATCGTAATGTTATTTTTTTTAACTTAGTTGAAATTTCCTACAAACCGTTTTTAAGCGAAGTAAACTATTTAACCACTTGTTTGCCATGGAAAAAAATAGCACTATACAGAAGCTAAAACTCTCAAATGTTTTCATATTACTTTTTGTGATCTTCTTTTCGTGCGCCTCGTTAATACTAGTAAATTACTACACTATAAAAGTTTTATCTGCCAGCAGAGCATATGTAAATGGAGAATCTCATTACTCAAAAGCACAAAAAGATGCGGTTAGACATTTAATAATATATCTATACACATACAATCCTAAACATTGGCAAATGTTTTTAGATGAAATGAAAGTACCACAAGGTGATGGCAATGCTAGAATAGGTCTATTAAACAAATCAGCTGAAAAGAATATTAAAAACAATTTTATTGTTGGCAGAAACAGTGAAAAAGATCTCGATGATATTATTTGGCTCTTTAGAAACTTTCAATCTGTACCTTTTTTATCTAAAGCAATAAATGAGTGGGAACAAGGAGATTATTTAATTAATAAACTTTATAGTATTGGTAATAAGGTACATACAGAGATTCTAAGCTACAATTTAAGTATTCAGGACAGACAAAAAATGTTATTAGAAATTAACGACATAAGTGATAAACTGACAATTAATGAGCGTAATTTTTCAAATACTCTAGGAGAAGGCACTCATATGATAAAGGATTATTTAGTGTACACCAATATATTCTTCATTTTGATAATAGTAGGTTCTGTAAGTATTTACTATCATTCTATGGTTAAAAAATTAACATCATCTCATAAAAAAATAGAGCAAAAAAACTTAGAACTCATAACAGTCAATAAAGAACTCGACCGATTTGTTTATAGTGCTTCACATGATTTAAGATCACCTATAACTTCTTTAAAAGGATTAATTGAAATTGCAATTAGTGAAGAAGACCCTGAAGAATTAAAAAACTATTTGAATTTAATGAATCAAAGCCTAACAAGACAAGATCAGTTTATCAGTGACATCATTGATTATTCAAGAAATAAACGTTTAGACCCTCATAATGAAGTTATAAACCTTGATGAAGCAATTGATGAAGTTATTGCACAGCATAAACACATCAAAGAAGTAAATGAAATTAAAATACACAAACAGATAGCTGTAAATGAAGTATATACTGATGGCTTACGCTTAAAAATTATTTTAAACAATTTAGTATCTAATGCAATCAAATATTCTGATAAACAGAAAAATTCAAAATTTATAAAAATTAAAACTGCCAAAGTTGACAACCATCTTAAAATTGAAGTGGCTGATAATGGTATTGGAATAAAAGAAGATGCATTAGACAAAGTTTTTGATATGTTTTTTGCAACCAATACCAATTTAGGATCAGGCCTAGGATTATACATAACAAAAGAAGCTGTAGAAAACCTTAACGGAATGATTTCTGTTAACTCAATTATCGACAAGGGAACAACATTTTTAGTAACAATACCATTTAGATATGAAAAATAATTATGTTTTTTTATTAATTGAAGACAATGCTATTGATCAGTTAGTTACTAGTAAACTTTTAAAAAACTCATTGGGTAATTGTGATATAAACATTGTTAATAATGGATTGGAAGGTCTCAATTGGATTACCAATAATTGTAGTCAATTAGAAAAGAGTTTAATTATACTTTTAGATATAAACATGCCCATCATGAACGGATTCGAATTTTTAACACAATACAATTCATTTCCAGAGAACTTTAAAAAAAATACTCAAGTATTCATGCTTTCATCTACACTAAACAATAATGATATTGAGCAAATAAAAAGCAATACTTGTGTAAAAACTTTACTCAGTAAGCCATTATCAGTAAAAAGCTTTGAACAATTCATATAATTCTTAATCAAACTTTTATACTATATATTATTTTTTACTTTCAAGATTGTAACAAAACCATTGGTAAATCGTCATACTTTTATCAATCAAAAAACAATTATTTTGGAAACAATCTTAACAATCACAAATCTTAACAAGATATACAATAAGTATGTTCACGCCGTAAAAAATCTTTCTCTAGAAATACACAAAGGCAACGTTTATGGAATCCTTGGCCCTAATGGTTCTGGAAAATCAACAACTCTTGGTATTGTTCTCAATGTAGTAAACAAAACATCTGGTGATTATCAGTGGTTTGAAGGCAAAATGCAAACACATGATGCATTAAAAAAAGTTGGGGCCATAATTGAGCGTCCTAACTTTTATCCTTACATGACTGCCAAAGAAAATCTGGAGTTAGTTTGTAAAATAAAAAACATTCCTTTTACTAAAGTTCAGGAAAAACTAGAAATTGTTGGATTAACTGAGCGAATGAACAGTAAATTCAGTACTTTTTCACTAGGAATGAAACAGCGTTTAGCAATTGCTTCTGCTTTATTGAATGATCCTGAAATTTTAATTCTTGACGAACCAACAAATGGTTTAGATCCTCAAGGAATCCACCAAATTAGAGATATTATAAAACTTATTGCCTCACAAGGAACAACAATTTTACTTGCTTCACACCTATTAGACGAAGTAGAAAAAGTATGTTCTCATGTTTTAGTTCTAAGAAAAGGTGAAATGCTATACTCTGGAACTGTTGATGGAATGACCAACAAACAAGGCTTTTTCGAATTAAAAACTAAAGACAATAGCGAACTTAAATCAACCTTAGAAAACCATTCTTCAATAGAAAAAATAATTGAAGAAGAAGGAAAGTTAATTGTTTACCTAAAATCAGATCTTGAAGCAGAAGAACTTAATCAATATTTGTTTCAAAAAAACATTGTTTTACAACATTTGGTAAAACGTAAACATAGTTTAGAAGCGCAGTTCTTAGAATTAACAAACAATCATCAATCAAAATAACATTATCAATCAAAATGAAACGATTATTATCAATAGAATTTCAAAAAATTTGGAAAAATAAAGCCAGCCGAGTTCTAAGT
>CAMLKV010000260.1 GCA_946480635.1 uncultured Flavobacterium sp. | reverse complement strand
CTTGTAGATTATGTCCTTCACCTGGGATGTAAGCATTCACCTCATTACCATTTGTCAAACGTACACGCGCAACTTTACGCATTGCAGAGTTTGGTTTTTTTGGAGTAGTAGTGTAAACACGCGTACAAACACCTCTTCTTTGAGGACAAGAATCTAAAGCAACCGATTTACTCTTCTTAGTGATCTGAGTTCTTCCTGTTCTTACTAATTGTTGAATTGTTGGCATAATTAAATACTAAAAATTACTTGTTTATAAAATCCCGCATTTTACGGGGTTGCAAATGTATATATTAATTTTGTAAAAACAAACTGTAATTTATTAATTTTCAGCAAGGTAATTTTTTAGACACTGTTTTGGCTTTTTTTACGTTACTTTTATGAAAATTTTCGACTTCGGGTGAGATTAAACTATCTACTTTTCTTTTTTATTTTTTACTTCCAAATGAGTTTTGGACAGAATTTTTATTACCAAATTTCATCAAATAATATAGAAGATATCAAAAAAATTGACAGCATTGGTTATCAAAAAAAACACTCTTCTGTAAAATCAATACTAGATGAAGAACAAAAATTTACAACTAAAATTTCACAAGTTGGCTTTTTAGAAGCTTCTTTCGAAAACATTAAAAAGATAAATGATTCAACCTTTTTGAGTTTAATCTCACTAAATAATTTAACAAAGTATTCTCACATATATATAGGAACAAATTTACGCAATGAGAATCCAAAGATTTTTGAAGAGAACAAAGACACAATAAAAGTTAAAAGTAGCGAAGTAGAATCTTATATGAATTCTATTCTATACAAATTTGAGAAAGCTGGATTTCCATTAGTAAAAATTAGATTAAAAAATCACAAACAAATAAACAATATTCTTTATTCTGAACTGGAAGTCAAAAATGAGAAAAAAAGAACACTTGATGGAATTGTAATAAACGGCTACAACAAATTCCCTAAAAGTCACTTAAAAAACATTTTAAGATTATATAAAAACAAAATTTTTAATCAGGAGAATCTAGAAAAACTGAATTCTGATTTTAATAAATTTAAATTTATAAAACAAGCTAAATACCCTGAAATACTATTCACAAAAGACTCTACTAAAGTATATGTTTATTTAGAAAAAAATAAAGCCAACTCTTTTGATGGCTTTATAGGATTTACAAACGATGACACAAAACAAAAGCTAGTTATTAATGGATATTTAGATGTACAATTTCAAAATCTTTTAAATGGAGGTGAAAAAATCAACATCTTTTGGAAAAGTGATGGCAAAAATCAAAAGACTTTTAATGCCTCTACTGAGCTTCCTTATCTTTTTAAAAGCCCATTAGGTTTAAAAGCACAGCTTTACATTTTTAAACAAGATAGTATTTTTCAAAACACTCAAACTAACTTAGATTTAGGATATTACTTTAACTATAACACCAGAGCTTACATTGGTTATCAAGAAGCGGAGTCTAGCAATATCCAAAATACAATCAGCACTAATTTAAGTGATTTTTCAAACGTATTTTACACTGCAAGTTTAGATTACATAAATAACGACATAAACTCAATACTCTTTCCTGACAAAACATTATTAAATATAAAATTGGGAACTGGTAAAAGAGAAACTTCAAAATTTAATGACAATCAATATTTTGCCAAAATAGATATATCCCATAATTTTTACCTCAATCAAAAAAATTCCGTCAATTTAAAGAGTCAGAATACTTATCTGAAAAGTAGCAATTATTTAATAAACGAACTTTTTAGATTTGGAGGAATAAATTCTATACGAGGTTTTAATGAAAATAGTTTACAAGGAAATCTCTACGGCTCACTCCTTTTGGAATACAGATATCTGGCAACTCAAAACCTTTATATTCATACCATAACAGATTATGGCTACCTTCAAGACAAAGCAACAAATCAAAACAATAGTTTACTCGGGCTTGGACTTGGATTGGGATTACTCACAAAAAATGGTCTTTTTAAAATAGTTTATGCTAACGGAAGTACTGGCAACCAGAATGTTGAAATAAAAAACTCAATTGTTCAAATTAGTTTTAAAAGTCAATTCTAAGAAGTATCTTTGCCCCATGGAAAAAGAAAACCAAATATTCGGGATTAGAGCTATTATTGAAGCTATTAATGCAAAAAAAGAAGTTGATAAAGTTTTTATTCAAAAAGACGCTAGTAGCGACTTGATGAATGAACTAATGAAAACAATGAAGAAAAACAACATCAATTTTTCTTATGTCCCTATTGAAAAATTAAACAAACTTACACACAATAATCATCAAGGTGCTGTAGCAACCATCGCTCCTATTTCTTTTCATACTCTTGAAAATTTAGTAGAATCATTATTAGAAAAGGAGAAAAAACCTTTGTTGTTGATTTTAGATCAATTATCTGATGCTAGAAATTTTGGCGCAATCATCCGTACAGCAGAATGTACAGGTGTTGATGGAATTATTATACAAAAACAAGGATCTGCACCAGTTAATGGCGACACAGTAAAAACTTCTGCTGGCGCTGTATTCAATATTCCTATTTGTAAAGTCGACCATATTAAAGATGCAATCTTCTATTTACAAGGCTCAGGCATTAAAACTGTTGCTGCAACAGAAAAAACAGAAAACAATATTTATGACATCAATTTCAACGAACCTGTAGCAATAATTATGGGAAGCGAAGACAAAGGAGTAAATCCATCTGTTTTAAAAATCGTTGATGAAAAAGCTAAACTTCCTATGTTTGGAACTATCGAATCTTTAAATGTTTCTGTGGCCTGTGGAGCATTCTTATATGAAGCAGTTAGACAAAGACTTTAAAAGCTGAAGAAATAAATTAAAAAAGGACAATCAATTACTGATTGTCCTTTTTTTCTTCTTTATAATGATAAAAGACTGGGAAATTTGAATTAAAAAAACTCAACGCCTCATCTTCTTCAGATATTACAGGCTCTTTTGGTTTAGGAGCAAAATTTCCGTTTTCATCAAAGTGCTTCATAAATTCGTCTTGCAATGGATCAAAATCTGGATGTTGCCATTCATAAATAATAGGCTTTTCATACACTTTCGAATCTATCATTCTAGACAAAACGAATCCAGCTAAAAACCCACTCAAATGAGCTTCCCAGGAAATATGCACTTCAGCTGATGGAAACATATACCATATCATTCCTCCGTATAACAAAACTATTGCAAACGATAAAGCCATTAACCGATAATGTTTCGTTTGAAAACCCTCAAAAAACATAAAACTTGCCAACACATACACTAAACCACTTGCCCCAATGTGATAACTTTCTCTTCCAATTAACCAAGTTCCAACTCCAGAAAGAATGATACCCCAAACTAGAACTTTTAATGATTCTGCTCGATAAAAATATCGTAACGCCATTAGTAAAACAAAAAGAGATACACTGTTATTCCATAAGTGATTCATATCACCATGAAGAAAAACACTAAGCAAAATTCCTTTTGCTCCTGAAACTGTCCTTGGCAAAACTCCATAATGTAATAAATCTCCAGGAAGAATTACTTCCAACAAATAAACTCCCCATAGCATTAACACAAAAAATAAAGGCCAAGCAATGACAGATGTAGAAAATTTAAAATCTGATTCTTTCATGCATTACTCACATCAAAAATATATCCAAATCGAATTTAATGAACTTTTGTCATAAATAGTTTATTCGGTTATTTGCTTATTCGTTGATTTGGAAGTTGAAATATCTTAAATTTGGATTCACATTTTCTCAAATAACCAAATCGCCAAATCATCACATTTGTAAATTAAAATGGAAGCACCTTTAGCAGAACGCATTCGTCCAAGATCACTAGAAGAATATATCAGTCAATCACACTTAGTAGGAGAAAATGGTTCTTTAACTCATCAAATTACTAAAGGAATTATTCCTTCATTGATTTTATGGGGACCTCCCGGCACAGGAAAAACAACATTGGCACAAATTATGGCCAATGAAAGTCAGCGCCCTTTTTATGAATTGAGCGCGATTAACTCGGGAGTAAAAGACATTCGTGATGTTATCGACAAAGCCAAACAAAGCGGAGGCCTATTCACAGCT
>CAMLKV010000259.1 GCA_946480635.1 uncultured Flavobacterium sp. | reverse complement strand
TGGTGTTTTTTACTCTTCCAATTACTTTTTTCACACTAGGATTGTTTCTTTTAGTGATTAACACAATAATGGTTTACGTTTGTGATTATTTAGTAGATGGTTTTGAGGTAAACAGCTTCCTTACAGCGATGCTTTTTAGTATTCTTTTGTCGGTTTCGCAATGGATACTTTATAAGTTTATAAAAGACTAAAAATTAACGATTTAAATTTGAGTTAAATAAAATTTGTTGGGTGGTATAAATTATGTAATTTTGCCACCCAAATTTAGTATGTAAAAAACGTATATAATGAATATTACAAAAACCAATATCGATGCGTTAAACGCAGTGGTAACTGTAGAAGTTGCAAAAAATGATTACGCTGAGAATGTAGAGAAAGTTTTGCAAAACTACCGTAAAAGTGCTAACATTCCTGGCTTCAGAAAAGGAGCTGTGCCAATGTCTTTAGTAAAAAAACAATATGGTAAAGCAGTTTTAGCTGAGGAAGTTAATAAAGTATTACAAGAAAGTTTGAATAAATACTTAGTTGATGAAAAATTAGATATTTTAGGGAATCCATTACCTAAATTTACTGAAGATTTCAACTGGGAAGCTGAAGATTTTAAATTTGAATTCGAATTAGGTTTAGCACCTCAATTTGATGTTAAATTAGATGGTAAAAACAATTTGACATATTTCAAAATTGTTGCTGATGACAAAATGCTTGATGAGCAAGTTGCAAGAATTCAAAAACAATTTGGTAAAATGATTTCTAAAACTGAAGTGGCTGAAGGAGATGATATCCGTGGTACTTTTGTAAACGAAGAAAAAGGAATCAATGCTCCAGCTCAAATCACTTTAGATATTTTCAAAAGCAAAGCAGCAGTAAAAGCATTCATTGGTAAAAAAGCTGGTGATGTTGTTACAATTGGAACAAAAGGATTATTTGATGATGACCACAAATTAATGGATTATTTACAAGTAGGTCATGATGATGTTCACGGTTTAGATATCAATGTAGATTTCAAAATCGAAGAAGTAACAACTAGTGAGCCTGCAGAATTAAACCAAGAATTATTCGACAAATTATTTGGTGCTGGTGTAGTATCATCTGTTGAAGAAGTAAAAGCTAAAATTAAAGAAGATGCTGAAAAGCAATTTGCTCAACAAGCAGATCAAAAATTCTATAACGATGTGACTACTTTCTTAATTGACAATCACCAAGTTGAATTGCCAGCAGCATTTTTGAAAAAATGGATTCAAACAGTAGGTGAAAAGCCACTTTCTGCAGAAGAAGCTGAAGCTGAATATACTAAATCTGAGAATGGTTTACGTTATCAATTAATTGAAAGCAAAATTATTACTGACAATAACTTACAAATCAATTTTGATGATTTAAAAGCGCATACTGCTGATGTTATTAGAAAACAAATGGCACAATTTGGACAAGTTAATCCATCTGATGCTGATGTTGATGGAATTGTTGCACGTGTAATGTCTAATCAAGATGAAGTACGTCGTTTGTCAGAACAGGTTATGAGCGAAAAAATGTTAAACTTGTTTAAAGATAAATTTAACGCTAAAACAAAAGAGGTTTCTTACGAGCAGTTTGTTAAAGAAATGTACGGAGAATAATCGTTAAAAAATCATTATATTTGAGCGTCAGATTTTAAATTTGACGCTTTTTTTATAAAGACAAAATGGCATATTTTCAAAAAGGTACGAAATTTGTTACATTGTCGTTATGATTTAGATAAACAACCTCTTAAATATGCCAAAATGAACTACGGTAAAGAATTTAAAAAGTTTGCTACAAAGCACCACGGAGTAAATAGCATGTACTATGACAAAATTGTTGGTAGTATGACTCCTTATATTATAGAAGAGCGTCAGTTGAATATTTCTCAATTAGATGTTTTTTCACGCTTAATGATGGATAGAATTATCTTCCTTGGGACAGGAGTAGATGATTATATGGCAAACATCATACAAGCACAATTATTGTTTTTAGAAAGTGTTGATGCTTCTAAAGACATCCAAATTTATATCAATTCTCCAGGTGGAAGTGTATATGCAGGTTTAGGAATTTATGATACTATGCAGTATATCAAACCAGATGTTGCTACTATTTGTACAGGAATGGCAGCGTCTATGGGAGCAGTTTTATTGTGTGCAGGAGCAGAAGGCAAACGTTCTGCATTACCTCACTCAAGAGTAATGATTCATCAACCGTCAGGAGGTGCACAAGGTGTAGCGACTGACATGGAAATCAACTTAAAAGAAATGTTGAAATTAAAAGATGAATTATACCAAATCATCGCAAAACATTCTAATCAGCCGTTCGATAAAGTTTACAAAGACAGCGAACGTGACTATTGGATGATTGCTGACGAAGCGAAGGAGTATGGTATGATTGATGAAGTGTTAAGAAGATAATTCAGTCGAAGGTTAAAAGTTGAAGGTCGAAAGACTTTGGACTTTGGGCTTTAGACTTTGGACTAATAAAAATGGCAAAAGAAATATTAGAATGCTCTTTCTGCGGAAGAAAGAAACCTGAAACCAACCTTTTGATTGCTGGTATCAATTCACACATTTGTGATCGTTGTATCGAGCAAGCTCATGGAATTGTTTTGGAAGAAATTAAAGCAAGTGGTGTTGCAAAAAACACTACTGATTTAGTACTAAAAAAACCAAAAGAAATTAGAGCTTTTCTTGATAAGTACGTGATCGGTCAAGATCAAACTAAGAAGGTGATGTCTGTAGCCGTATATAATCATTACAAAAGATTAATGCAGCAAGATCACGGGGATGATGTTGAAATTGAAAAAAGTAACATCATTATGGCTGGACAAACTGGTACTGGAAAAACATTGGTAGCAAAAACGATTGCTAAAATGCTTGATGTACCTTTGGCCATTGTAGATGCAACAGTTTTAACTGAAGCTGGTTATGTTGGAGAAGATGTAGAAAGTATCCTGACAAGATTATTACAAGCTGCAGACTATGATGTGCCAAAAGCAGAAAGAGGGATAGTATTTATTGATGAAATAGATAAAATTGCTCGTAAAAGCGATAATCCTTCAATTACTAGAGATGTTTCTGGTGAAGGAGTTCAGCAAGCTTTGTTGAAATTGTTAGAAGGTACAGTTGTGAATGTTCCTCCTAAAGGAGGTAGAAAACATCCAGATCAAAAGTTTGTCGAGGTAAATACTAAAGATATTTTATTTATTGCCGGTGGAGCTTTTGACGGAATAGAACGTATTATATCTAAACGATTGAATCGTCAGGCAATGGGGTTCAGTGCTTCAAAAGAAACAGATAAAATAGACGAGTCTAATTTATTACAGTATATTATTCCAAAAGACATTAAAGAATTTGGATTAATTCCTGAAATCATTGGACGTTTACCTGTTTTAACGCACATGGATCCACTTGATAGAGCAACGCTACGTGCTATTTTAACAGAACCTAAAAATGCTTTGATTAAACAGTATAAGAAGTTGTTTGGAATGGACGGAATCGATTTCTCTATTACTGACGAAGCTTTAGACTATATAGTTGATAAAGCTTTAGAATATAAATTAGGCGCTAGAGGATTACGTTCGTTATGTGAAGCGATCTTAACAGATGCCATGTACGAGATTCCTGGATCAGATGAAAGTGAATTGCACATTGACAAACATTATGTTGAAGAAGCTTTGACTAAAAATTTATTAAAGCGTTTAGAAATAGCATCATAAAAAAAATCCCGCTTTATGCGGGATTTTTCAATTTTAAAAACTCCTTTTATTTAAGTATAACAAACTCAATTCGTCTGTCTGCATCAAAATCAATTTCGCTACAGTTGTTTCCGCAGTTTGATATAGGTTTTGTTTTTCCAAAACCTTTAGCGCTCAATCTTGATGTATCAATTCCTTTTTTGATTAAATATTTTTTAGCTTCATTAGCTCTTTTTTCTGAAAGTGTCATGTTGTATTTATCGCTTCCTCTGGTATCTGTGTGTGCATTTACTGCAATTTTCATTTCTGGATTTGAGGCTAAAACTTCTGCAATTTTATTTAGTGATAACGTTGATTCCATTTTAATTGAAGCTTTGTTATAATCGAAATAAATGTTCTCAATAACA
>CAMLKV010000258.1 GCA_946480635.1 uncultured Flavobacterium sp. | reverse complement strand
TTATCTGGACCTTCTACTCCAGGTTTTAGCGGATATATTGGTGCTGGACAAGGTTTTATTACAAAAATGAAACATACAAGTCCTACAACAAGTTCAACTGCAGTATTTAACAACACTATGAGAAATGCTGCTTATACAAATAGTGAGTTTTTTAAACCTAGTTCATCAAAAGCATTATTAGGGACAAATGAAGGACATATTTGGATCGACCTAGTATCACCAAACGATAGCACAAGATCTCTAATAGCTTACGTTAATGGCGCTACAAATGAAAAAGACCAAATGTATGATGCACAATCTGATATGAAATCAAATTTCAGGATTAATTCCATTCTAGGACCTGAAAGACTAATAATACAAGGCAGAGCACTTTTCGATCCAAATGATCAAGTAAATTTAGCATATAACACTCCAACTAATGGAACTTACACTATTGCAATTGGTGCTGTAGACGGATTATTTGTAGACCAGAGTCAAAATATTTATCTGGAAGATAAGCGACTTAACATCATACATGATTTACGTTCTGCTCCATATCAGTTTACGACGAATCAAGGAGAAAACACTGACAGATTTGTATTACGCTACACAAATCAAACATTGAGTAATGACACTTTTGATTATAGCAACACTGTTTCTGTATACGCTAATGAAAATATTAATATTAAATCTTCATTAGAAAACATTAGAGACATAAAAGTGTATAATGTGCTTGGTAAAACACTTTTAAGTAAAAATAAGGTAGGTAAAAATGAAATTATTTTGACTGAAATTAAACCAACATCAGCAATAGTTATTATTAAATTGATTTTAGAAAACGGGAATGAGATTACAAAAAAGATAATTTTCTAACTAAATCCTAAAAAAATTAACAAAAAAGACTTCCAAATGGAAGTCTTTTTTTATGGATAAAATTAGAAAAGTAACTTAAAACACATACATAACTTTTTCTAATTATCTAACAAACAAGTAATTAAACGTAATGAAATTTCAAATCTCTTAAAATCAGTAATCACTACTACATAAATATAAAAAACAGAATGTTAAAATATTTGCCGAGCCCTTTATTATAGGCTACTTTTGCAAATTTTTTTAAACAATTTATTTTTTATCTGTAATCAGAAAATTTAAAGTTTTGATTTGATTGCTTGTGCTTTTTGATGTAAAAAAAATTACCAAACCTAGCCTAAGCGATGCAAAATTAAGTCTATAAAAGGAGCCCGCTTTACGGTTTTTCCACATGATTTGTTAAAGCTCTCTTTTAAAAATTCTGTTATCATTAAAATATCACGTTAAAACTGTAACATTTTTTTTCAAAAACTAAACAAAACAATGTCTATGAAGCAATTCTACTCCAAAACTAACTTTTTTTACAAATCTTTTCTTTTTCTATTTTTTATTACGTTTCAAGGGTACGGACAAATATTTTCAGACCCAATAACTGGCAACAATATAACTTCCGGATCAACATATTTTAAATCAGCAACAGGCACAACAATAAATCCTAACGTAACTGTAGACGGCATAAGACATATTAGCACAACTGGAGGCAATATGAATGCCAATAATGCATACTATGCATATAATTGGACGAGTAATTCAATTGATTTAAACAAATATTTTGAAATTTCTTTAACTCCAAATTCCTGTCGACAAATAAATTTTAACACTCTTAGCATCACTTTTAAAATAAACGATCAAAACTGGACTAACTATGGACCTACTAATGTTGTAATTAGAAGTAGTTTAGATAATTACACTTCAAATTTATACACTTATAATATAGTAGCTTTTGATCATGGTTGGACTGCAAATGTAAATATTGCCTCACTTTTAAGCATTAACAGCAATGTGAAATTCAGGATTTATGCATGGGGTGGTACAAGTTCAAATTTCAATAGTAATTTTGGTGTATTAGACTATAACTTCACTAATGGATCTGTAAACTCATTCACAGTCCCTACTCCAACAGTAAATGTGACTTCTGCTAATTGCAGCTCAAATGGCAAAGCAACGATAACTAATTACAATTCAGGATATACATACACATTTAATCCCGCAACTGCTGGCATCTCTATAAATACCTCAACAGGACTCATAAGTGGACTAACATACGGAACTTCATACACCGTAACTGCATCTTCTGGTATATGTAGTACAACCTCAACAAATTTCACTGTCAATCAACAATACGCAACACCAACCCCACCAACTATTGGAACTATTACACAACCAACTTGTGTAACGGCAACAGGTAGCGTAGTATTAACAGGGCTTCCCGCATCTGGTACTTGGACAATAAATCCAGGAGCAATTACTGGTTCTGGAACAAACACAACAATAAATGGTTTAACAAACGGGACATATAACTTTACTGTTACTAATAGTTCAAACTGCACATCAACTCAATCAGGAAACGTTGTAATTAATACACAACCAAGCATTCCTACTATTCCAACTATAAATACAACTCCAACCACTTGTGCTTCTCCAGGTACCGCAACAATAACAAACTATAGCGCAAGTAATGCTTATACATTCACTCCGTCTGGACCGACAGTAAGTTCTGGAGGTATCATTAATAACATAGCAACTGGAACAGCTTACACTGTACAATCAAACAATGGCACTTGTAATTCTGGATCTTCAACATCTTTTGTTATAGCAGATAATTCATCTACTACTTGGAATGGCAGTTCGTGGAGCAATGGAATCCCTGACTTAACTAAAAACGCAATTATTTCAGGAGATTATGATATGGAAGCTAATACAAGTTTACCAAACATAATAGCTTGTAGTATGACCTTAAATTCCCCAGCTAAAGTAATTATAAAATCTAATGGGACTTTAACTCTACAGAATGCCTTAATTGTTTCTCCTAGTTCTAGTTTTATCATAAAAAATTCAGCTTCGTTAGTACAAATAAACAACAATCCTTCCCCAGCAAACTCTGGTAGTATAAGTATGGAAAGAATTGCTTTCGTCGATTTCCGCGATTATGTTTATTGGTCAACACCTGTTTCTAATTTCTATTCAGCAAATATTTCTACATATTCTAACAATACTAATCTTTACAAATGGATTCCAACAACTGGAGGTGTAAATGGTTTTGGAAATTGGACTAGTGGAGTAGAAACCATGGTTCTTGGAAAAGGTTACATTGAAAGAGGATTGAACAATGCTGCGTTAAATTCACCTGTAAACTTTACTAGTACATTTATTGGAACACCTAATAACGGAAATATAACTACACCTATATCAAGAGGAATTTACAGCGGTGTAAATTATGCAACTGGCGTTTCAACAACACCCGCCACAGATGATGATGACAATTGGAACTTGCTAGGAAACCCATATCCATCTGCAATATCTGCTGCTGATTTCCTAAATGCTAACTCAACAAACCTTGATGGTTTTGTAAAAATTTGGACTCATGGAATAGCTCCTAATACTTCCACACCTGACCCTTTCTACAATAATTATGGCTATAATTATGACCCTAATGATTATATCACTTGGAATTTATCAGGACCTTCAACTCCAGGATTTAGCGGATATATTGGTGCAGGACAAGGTTTCATTACAAAAATGAAACACACAAGCCCTACAACAAGTTCTACGGCAGTGTTCAACAACACAATGAGAAATGCAACTCATAAAAACAATGAATTTTTCAAATCTGCAAAACAACAAAAAAGCCTAACCTCTAATGAAGGGCGCATTTGGATTGACTTAGTTTCTTCAACAGCCAGCACAAGATCTCTAATCGCTTATGTTAATGGAGCAACAAATGAGAGAGATCAAATGTATGATGCTCAAGCTGACTTGAAATCAAATTTTAGAATCAATTCATTATTAGGACCCGAAAAATTTACAATCCAAGGAAGATTAGCTCCTTTTAATACAAATGACAAAGTAGATTTAGCTTTTAGCACCCCAACAAATGGAACATATAACATTGCCATTGGAGCAGTTGACGGGTTATTTGAAGATCAAAATCAAGGTATTTATCTTGAAGATAAGCAACTTAATATAATACATGATTTACGCTTAGCTCCTTACCAGTTTACTACAACTCAAGGAGAAAATATCGATAGATTTGTATTACGTTATACAAATCAGACTTTAAGTAA
>CAMLKV010000257.1 GCA_946480635.1 uncultured Flavobacterium sp. | reverse complement strand
AATTATTTTACCAGTAAAAGTGTTTTGTTCTTTTTTAGCTTTCTGGATAATTGCACTTGCATCAGGAATTTTTACTTCTTTTTGCTGTTTCCATACATCCATTATATTATCAAAGTCTTTCATATTTTGAATAGATTTCGCTTAATTGTTGTTTAATTCTATGAATTTTTACTCTCAAATTACCTTCAGATATCGATGTAGCTTCAGCAATTTCTCCATAAGGGACTTCTTCTAGCATTAGTGTGATGATAAGTCTATCGGTTTCATTTAATTCACTAATACATTTGTATAGTAATTGAACTTGGACTTCTTTGTCGTTATTATCCTCACTAATTTTTAAAGTAGTCTTTTCTATATCTACTTTAGTGAGTTTTTTTGCATCTCTTAAATGTAACAAGCAAGTATTTACAGCAATTCTATACAACCAAGTACTTACTTGAGACTCACCTCTGAATTTTGGTAAATTCTCCCATACTTTTATAAATACTTCTTGCATTAAATCATCAGCTTGCATACTGTCACCAGTATATCCAAGACATAGGCGATGAACTTTTTGAGAATAATCGGCGTAGATTTGTTTAAATTGATTTTCCACAGAGTTTATCGTTGGTTATTTAGAACCTAAAAATAAATCAATTTCGTTATAAAACCATTGTGGTTGATCATACATGATGAAATGTTTTGCATCAGCTACTTTTATCGTTTTATTTTTAAGCTCAGCATATTGCAAATTATACTCTTTTTCGCTTGCTTCTTTTGTGCCCCAAAGACTTGCAATAACTAGAATAGGCTGTTTTATTTTAGCAATTTCTTTTCTTAAATCAGTAGTTGACATTTCTACAATTGTGCTTCCAAGAGTTGTTCTGTCGCTTTTAAAGCTCCATTCAGCAATTTGTTTAGCTCTTACAGAATCACTTACTTGATATAACATTGCTTTAGTCATGTTTTTTACATATCCTTCTGATGGCAATGACTTGAAGTTGTTGATAACTACTTCTTTGTTAAATTGAGGATTGGCTTTGGTTGCTTCGGCAGTTGTTTCTGGTTTGCCAACGGCAGAGACAAAAGGTAGTCCATCAACACAAATTCCTTTTCCAAATAAGTTAGGATAGTCAGATTGCAACCATAAAGTCATAAAAGCTCCTAAACTGTGTCCAATAAGAATTGGTTTGTTTAGTTTGTGATCTGTAACATACTTTGCAATATCTGTTTTAACGGTTGCTAAGATGTTTTCTTCCTGTATTGGTTTTGCTCCGCCAAAGCCAGCAAGAGTTAAAATGTGTAATTCGTAGTTGTTTTTTAAATGGTCAACTGTTTCGTTCCATACTTCTCCACTACATGAATATCCAGGAATTAAAATTACTGGTTTTCCTTTTCCAATTACTTTTACTTCAAATGATTGTTGTTTTTGAGCAAATACGTTTACAAATGCAAGAATAGCTAATACTAAGATGATTACTTTTTTGTTTTTTTGAATTGTAGATTTCATAATTATTGATTTTTAAGTTTGTTTATTTTCTCTTATGATACAAACCGAAATCAATTGTTACAAAAAAAGTAAAAAAATTATGTGTTTATTTCTAAATCCTTGATGTAGTCTTGGTTTTCGTAGAAAAATATTTCGAAAGAAGTCATCTTTTCATTAAAAAAATCGAAGATTTCCTCCCAAGTATTTCTGTTGTTTACACTCACATTTGGAAGCTCAACCCAAATACGGCTAATTTCTTTTCCAGATTCTAAATAAAAGTGTCTTTCAAAGATAGCATCTGGTAAATAGTCTTCAAGCAAAATAGCTTTTAGAGATTCTACTTTTTCGTAATATATTTTCCTTTTTTCATCGTCTTTAGGTTCAATGTCTAATAAAACCTGTGCTTTTTTATTATCTACATAAAATTTAAAAGAAAAATCTTTGATCTTAGTGTCATAAAGCATCCATTTTCTTGGATAAGTTTCGGCAAACTGAATCCAAAATTCACGTTTTATTCTTTGACTTTCTTCTTTGCTATACATGAGTTTGTAAAGGATATAATTGTTAAATTAAAAAAAATAAGCTATCTTTATTAAAGTGTTGATTCAAAATCAATAGGATAACTATTGTTAAAAAGCATCAAAAAATGAACTTTTCAGAGTTTTTAAAATATGTCCCAAAAATAACAAAAGAAACGCTACCTGCGACCGATGCACATGCAAAAATGGTTCCGCCGGAGAGAATCGATTTTTTGAAAGCCAATAACTTTTCTAGTTTAGTACCTAAAAAAGCAGCAGTATTAATGCTTTTATATCCTAAAAACGAAATAACACATTTGGCTTTAATTGTGCGTAACTCTTATCCAGGTATTCATGCATCTCAAATTGCTTTCCCAGGGGGTAAGGTTGAATTATATGATGCTGATTTGTCTCAAACTGCTTTGAGAGAAACACATGAAGAAATTGGTGTTGCTAAAGAGAAAGTAAATGTTATAAGAGCCTTCAGCGAAGTGTATATTCCGCCAAGTAATTATTTAGTATCACCTTTTCTTGGATTTTCTACAACAGAATTGTCTTTCGATTTAAATCCTGAGGAAGTTTCAGATATAATTGAGCTTCCACTTGCAGTTTTTTTAGATGAGAGTATTGTTGTAAGTGTTAATATGTCAACTTCTTACGCTACAAATATTAGTGTTCCGGCTTTTCAAATAGATGAACATTTAGTTTGGGGAGCTACAGCCATGATGATGAGTGAACTCAAAGAAATGTTCAAAAAGATATTATAGTGTAATACTTTTTGTAATTTTGCAGCTTATTTTTTAAAAATATGGGATTATTTAAGAGAAATCCTTTTGGGCATATACTTTTTTTAAAGCGATTAATAATAATGGTCTTTGGTGCTTTCACGCATCGCAGATACCGTGGTTTTAACCAACTTCAAATTGACGGTTCAGAAATAATTAGAGCTTTACCAGATAGAAATGTTTTATTTATTTCTAATCACCAGACTTACTTTGCAGATGTTGTAGCAATGTTTCATGTTTTTAATGCTAGTTTAAAAGGTAGAGAAGATAATATTAGAAATATTGGTTATCTATGGAAACCAAAACTAAACATGTATTACATTGGTGCAAAAGAGACTTTACAAGCGAATCTTTTAACTAAAATCATGGCTTATGTTGGAGCTATTTCAGTAGAAAGAACTTGGAGAGCAGATGGAAAAGATCTTGAAAAGCACGAACAAAAGAAGGTTAATTTAAGTGATTTCAAGAATATACAAATTGCACTTGAAGATGGTTGGGTGATTACTTTTCCTCAAGGCACAACAAAGTCTTTTAAGCCGGTAAGGAGAGGGACAGCTCATATCATTAAGCATTACAAACCAGTTGTTGTTCCTATTGTAATAGATGGATTTAGACGTTCATTTGATAAAAAAGGATTACGCTTAAAGAAAAAAGGAATACTACAATCGTTTATAATAAAAGAGCCTTTACAAATAGATTATGAAAACGATACGGTTGATCAAATTGTAGAAAAAATAGAATTTGCAATAGAACAACATCCGTCATTTTTAAAGGTTCTTTCAGTAGAAGAAGTAGAAGAACAAAAAGAATTAGACAGACTTCGCCAATGGCATATAGATTAAAAAAGTCCCAAATTTGGGACTTTTTTTATAAATCTATTTTCTTTAATTCGTTGTAGTTTTTATATAACTTTTTAAGTAAAATACCATAAAGTAATCTGTAGAATAACCAGAAGACACCAACTAATACAACCACAGCAACTAAGCAGATAGCAATTGCAATATAAAATACACTATCATTGTGTTCTGTAAGTTTTATCAAATTAGGGTCTGTGTTAAAGGCCAAGATAAATCCTAAAATAGTACCAACGATAATCATTGCAAGGTTGTACCATATGTAGTAATTAACTGTTTTTCTTGTATTTAAAATGCTTTTCATTAAGTGTTTTGTAGAAGAAACTACACAGATGTTTTTGTAATTTTTATAAAATATATAAATAAACGCTGCTATTACCGCATAATTTAAGACTGTAAAAACATTGAAGAAATCAACTAAAAAGCTAGAATTTAGTTTTTTAAAGTATTCTTCAGAATCAAAAAGAAGACCAACAAAAAACCAAAGGACAACTTCTAAAATGCTTATTATTAAAATAAGTTTTAC
>CAMLKV010000256.1 GCA_946480635.1 uncultured Flavobacterium sp. | reverse complement strand
AATGTTTCAAATGTACAACCTGTATTGTTTAAATCCTCAATTACTACCCAAATAGACTCACCTGCTCCAGCACTAGAATAAGTAGCTAAACTACCATTAGGAATAATAGGACCAGTAGCCGAGCCAGAATGATAAACAATACTAAAATCAGAAGCATTCTGACCGTTTAGCATATAAGCGTTCTGATTTAAATTATATGTATACGGTGGACCACTTGATGTTGTACAAGCAATTAAGTCTAAAGGTTCAACCAAAGGATTTGAATAATATATAACAGTAAAATCGTCTTGAGCAATTAAGCATCCTGTCGAATTATAAACACTTAATTGATAAACTCCAGGTTGTGTTACGGTTATAGAAGGTGTATTTACACCCGTCATAACATTAGTATCATGAGTCCAGACAAAAGTATTTCCTACTGGACTTATACCTGAATTTATTGTAACTGGACCTTCACAACCTAAATATGAATCTGCGCCAGAACCTTCTGTAAGCACCATTGGTTCAATTTCAAAATCTTTCAGAAAAACAGCAGAATCAAATAAGTTATCAGAAGCATTACCAATGGCTAATTTTATGTGATAAGTTTCTCCACACAATAACTGCGCTTGAGCACTCAAATTTTTTGTAAAACCATCATATTGTACCGTATAAGCAGGGTTCCATGTAGTAGGATTTTGTCCAGTTGTCAAATTATTATAGTAATACGCACAGTTAACACATGGACCATTATTAGAAGGACCGTTATTTACTGTATTAATACTGATTGGTATCGAAGTTGAAGGAACAATAGCAATATTTTTTGCTCCACCACTAAATGTGCCAGATATACCAGGCCCTCTTAAAAAGAAACCAAAACTATCATTAATACTATTAACATATTCTGGATATTCTTCAGAAGCAAATACAAAGTCAAATCGTAAATTTGGACCAGTTGCCACAAAATCAAATTCTAAAACAGCAACATTTCTAATGGTTTGTCCAGACAATAATGCTAAATCTGCATCTCCTTGAACAGGAAATGCTGTAACCAAACTTGCTCCATTCGCATTATTTGGACCTAACGCTAATTGAGCATTTCCTGTAGCCATAATTAAACCTGTGTCTAATCCAAGATTTGTAGGATTAAAATTAGTGGTAAACTGCCCTACCTGGTCCCTAACTGCGTTAGCATTTGCTGTTGAACCATTAAATTTTATATTAATTGGAGTAACTCCATTACCTACCAACACGTTTTGAACTAACTGTGCTGGGGTTTGTGTTGTATTGTTTATCGTAAGCTGTGATTGTGCAGAAATCACAAAAAACAATAAAAATAATAAGTAAAGTTTCTTCATTTATAGTTGTGTGTTAAAATAAACGTTAAAAAGTTATAATTTGCCAAATTTACACTTTCAAATGGATTTTGTTTGTTAATTTTGCAAAAAAAATCACAGTAATGAAATTAATTACCATAAAAAGCACTCAAAATCCGAATATATTAAAATTTGAATTTTCATATTTTATTAGCCCAAATCAAAGTTTTGAGTTTAAAAATATTGATGAATGCAAGGATTCTAAACTTGCTCAACAACTTTTCTATTTACCCTTTGTAAAGACAGTTTACATATCTGGAAATTTTATTGCTATAGAAAAATTTAGCATCGTAGAATGGGACGATGTAAAGCATGAAGTAGCCGAACAAATGGAAGCTTACGTTAATGCCGGTGGGGAGGTTGTAAAACCAAAAGAGGAAATCAAAAAAGTACCTGTAACTGTTTATGCAGAAAGCACACCAAATCCTTCTGTAATGAAGTTTGTTGCAAGTCGTTTATTGACTAAAAACATTGTAGAATGTAAAAATATTGACGAAACACAAGCTTCTCCTCTTGCAAAAGAATTATTTAAGTTCCCTTTTGTAAAAGAAGTTTTTATTGATGAAAACTACATTTCTGTAACTAAATACGCTGTTAGCGAGTGGCAAGATGTTACTAATGAGGTAAGATCATTTATCAAAGAATTTATTGAAAGTGGTAAAATTGCTGTAGATGAAACAAAAGTTGAAAACCTAGAAAGACAGGAAAAACAACAAATCAAAAATTTTGATAATTTAGATGTTACCTCACAAAAAATCATCAATATCATTGAAGAATACATTAAACCTGCTGTTGCTGCTGATGGAGGAAATATTTTATTCGATTCATTCTCAGAAATTGACAAAACAGTAAAAGTAATTTTACAAGGCGCTTGTAGCGGTTGTCCTTCATCAACATTTACATTGAAGAATGGGATAGAAAATATGTTGAAAGAAATGCTTCACGATCAAGAACTTAAAGTTGAAGCTTTAAACGGATAGATTTTTGCTTTTAATAGCTAAAATTCATAACTTTAAAGATTAACAATTAAAAATCAGCAAGTTATGTCAGTATTAAAAGTAATTGAAGTTTTATCCAGCTCAAACACAAGTTGGGAAGATGCAACATCTAAAGCAGTTGAAAAAGCATCAAAATCTGTTAAACATATTCGTTCTGTTTATGTACAAGATCAAAGCGCTACTGTCAAAGACGGAAAAGTAACAGAATACAGAGTAAACCTGAAATTGACTTTCGAAATCGAATAATGATTAATTACAATATATTAAATGCACCTCAATCGAAGTGCATTTTTTTATTCATTTTATGATAAATTTTCGTAATATTACAAGTAATTAACATTAAATATAAACAAAAATGGGAATTGGTAATTTTTTTAAGAACTTATTTGGTTCTAAAGTAAAGGTAGAAGAAATCACTCAAAAAGTAGGTGATGTTGCCGATGACGCTATTGCTAAAGCAAAAGAAAGCGCTGCTCCACTAGTTGATAAAGTGGAAAATTTTGCTGAACAAGCTGGCGAAAAAATTAAAGATTTTATCCCTCAAGCTTCTGAAACGATTGACAATATAGTAGATACTGTAAAAGAAAAAGCAGAAGCTGCTATAGATAAAGTTGAAGAATTAGCTCATGGTGCTGTAGACTCTGCAGAAAACAAAGCAAACAACTTTGTGGATGAAAAATTAGACAACACTAACGAAGAAGCTAAATAATAATTATTTAGACGCAGAAGTTATCATAAAATCCTTTAAGTAAAAAGGCTCAAAATAAGCGACATCAACAGTGTCGCTTTTTTCATATTTTTCAAATGCGATTACCCCCATTTCTTTCGATGAAGGATAAATTAACTCATCGTGATAAATAAATTTATCATCTGTTAAAACTTCTTTACACTTAGGCGCTCCATCTCCAACAAAATGAATTATATCAGTAATATTAGCAAAAGAGTTCTCTGTAATAATTTCAGATTTAACTTCTCTTTTCAATTCAAAGTTGGCGTCAAAAATAGCCGTATAACATTCCATTCTTCTAGCATCAATCATAGGAATAATTAATGCGTTTTCAACAGACAATTTTCTAGCCAACACCTCTAATGTATCAATAGCGATTAGCGGAATATTTAATGCATAGCAAAGTCCTTTCGCCGCAGAAACTCCAATTCGCAAGCCAGTATAAGAACCTGGCCCTTGACTTACCGCTATAGCATTCAGATCAGAAAAACCTATATTAGAGTCCTTCAAAACTTCCTCGATAAAAACATGCAATTTTTCAGCATGTGAGTAACCGACTTCAGACACTTCTCGCGTACAAATTGTGTTACCATTTAACGATAATGATACTGAACAGTTTTTAGTTGCTGTTTCTATTGAAAGAATATAAGTCATGACAAATTATTATGATTGCAAAGGTATTAAAAAACAAAAAGCTCCAAAACTTTAGTAAGTTAAAGAGCTTTTCAGAAATAATCAATTAAAATTTAATTTTTAGCTATCTTTTTTGTCTTTGAGCTTTTTGTTTTCAGCTTCCTTCTCTTCTTTAGTTTTTACATAAACTTGATCACCAGGATTAAGTTCTTTCGTAACAACAGTATAAGGCCCTGAAACAATTGTCTCACCTTTTTTTAATCCACTAACTACTTCAATAAAAGTATCATCTTGAATTCCTGTCGTAACAATTCTCAATTTTACTTTATCACCACTTTTCACAAAAACACATTCATAACGTTTTTCATTTTTAACTACTGGCTTATCACCTTCATCATCATTTTCTGCATCCTTGTCAATATAAGCATTTCTAGCAGCTGTTGTATCAGTTCGCATTACTACTGAAC
>CAMLKV010000255.1 GCA_946480635.1 uncultured Flavobacterium sp. | reverse complement strand
AAAATTGGTGATATAAGATATTCTTATTGTGGGGTTATTCTCAATAATTGTGTTTTTTAAATTCCAAATGTTTTGATGAATGTAGTTTAATTGAATTTGATGGTGTCCGTCAAAATTATACCCTAATCCACCAATGATTCGGTTTTGTTGCACTAATGTTTTAGCTTCTTTAACACCAACATTTACAAAAACCTCATCTCCTAAAACAGCAAACACTTTAGCTTTTCCATCCTTTTTAGTTAAAGGTTGGTTTACCAAGAACATATAACGTAATCGGTTACGATATTCATAATGCGCTATTTCTAATTCCCCTTGACTATTTGAAGCTGCAATACCTACAAATCGATTTTCATCTCTCAGTCGATGAGTAAACTTCAAATCCTTTATATTGTGCGTACACGTCCCCTGCACCCAAGCATGGTGCTCAGGTATCGTCATTTTATTCATAGGAATTTCTCCATAAACATAGGTATCATAATACGTATACCCAACACTTGCTATAAATGATTTTGAAAACTGATAATCTAATGATGGTCGTATAAACCATTGTTGCTTTTCAGAAAAACCATCAGCATATCTAAGCGATGCTTCTAATGTGAAGGACAATTTTTCAGAAAACTTGTTTTTCCCTGAATAATGCAACCACACATTAGTATTATTTGAAATTTGTTGAGAATAACCATTTAAGAATATCATTAAAAAAAGAACTACTGTTCTGAGTTTAATAATACTTTTCATTTTCTTTTAATTTATTCAATGTGAACTCGCTTTTTAAATATTTTCCAAAGCACTGGGAACGTCGTGAAGGCTACAATACCAATTACTATAAATTCAATGTAATGTTTTAAGTCGATACCAAACTTACTTAAGAAAAGTGCATGAAGATAATGTCCAGAAAAAATCATAGAATATGACCATAAAAAAGAACCTACAATGTTGTAAAACATGAATTTCTTTTTATCCATAGACACAATTCCTGCAATTACTGGAGCAAAGGTTCTTACTATGGGTAAAAAACGAGCAAACACAATTGCTCTATTTCCATACTTTTCGAAGAATTCTTTAGCCTGATATAAATATTTCTTTTTGAACAAAAATGAATCTTTTCGATTATAAAGATAAGTACCACTTTTGGCACCAAACCAATATCCCGCCATATTACCAAAAATCCCCATGATTGAAACCATCAAAGCAAATACTGTAACATTTAAGAAATCGTTCCCTAACGAAATTTGTTGCATTAATGTTTCGCTGTAAATTCCAGCTAAAAACAACAAACTATCTCCAGGTAAAAAGAATCCTGCCAACAATCCTGTTTCGGCAAAAACTATAAATAAAACAACTAGTAAACCTATTTTAATTCCTCCAAATTCTAATAAAATATAGAACTCTGGATTAAGTAATTGTAACCAATTGAAATCGTTCATCAGTGAAAAGTAAATTTATGAAAGGCGAAGGTACTACATTTAGCACAATCGCCTTTATTTTTAAATAATAAATAATTCTTAAATATCTAACTGATACAATTCGTGCAAATCTTCGTTTTTAGAAAAGTTGACCTCTAAATCTGTTACATAACCAGAGTTTAATCCGTACACCCAACCGTGTAAATAAAGTTCTTGACCATTTTTCCAAGCCGTTTGAACAATTGATGTTTTAGCTAAATTCAAGACTTGCTCTTTCACGTTTAATTCAACAAATTTGTTAAAGCGTTCTTCATCGTTTTCAATTGGAGTTAATTTATCTTTATTAAATCTAAAGATGTCTTTTATATGACGAATCCAATTGTCTATAACTCCATAAGAACTATTTCCCATGGCAGCTTTTACACCTCCACAGCCATAATGCCCACATACGATTACATGTGTAACTTTTAGAACATTTACAGCATAATCCAACACACTTAGCATATTCATATCACTATGAACTACCATATTAGCTATGTTACGGTGTACAAAAACCTCTCCTGGTTTGGCCCCAATTATTTCATTTGCAGGAACTCTGCTGTCCGAACAACCTATCCATAACAAAGGTGGATTTTGACCTTTGGATAAGTCTTTGAAATAATCTTTATCAATAGCTAATTGATCCTCTACCCATTTTTTATTATTCTCTAATATTTTTTTATAAAAATCGCTCATACTATAATTTTTCAGCTACTCTTGGAGGCTTATTTTACAAATTCTGTATCATTATAAAATTCAACATCACCAGTTTCTACATTATACATAGCGCCAACGATACCAATTTCACCACTTTCAATCATTTCAGCTAAGATATGACTTCTTTGTAAAATAGACTTAACAGTTCTTTTTACGTTTATTTCGGCTACATTTTCAACAAATTCTGGGTTTTTAGAACTTCTCTCCTCTTTGGTTTGTTGCTCTTCATAAACTGCTGGTTGTAATTTAGACAAAAGCTCTGTTAAATTGCCCATTTCTACATGATCACAAGCTCCTTTTACAGCACCACATTTTGTATGTCCTAATACTACTATTAGTTTAGAACCTGCTACTTTACAAGCAAATTCCATACTCCCTAAAATATCTGTATTTACTACATTTCCCGCTATACGAATTGAGAAAATATCTCCTAATCCTTGATCAAAAATCAGTTCGGCTGAAGTACGGCTATCAATACAACTTAAGATTGTAGCAAATGGCCATTGTCCTTCACTTGTTGCATTAACCTGCTCTAATAAATCTCTGTGTAATTTTAAGTTATTAACAAAGCGATGATTTCCTTCTTTTAAAATTTCTAAAGCTTTTTTTGGTGTTATTTGTGACTGCAATTCTTTATTTAAAGTTCTCATAATATATTATTATTTTGTTGTGTGTTCTACGTAAATGTGTTTTTCTTCTTCTGTGTTCTCTAACTCGTAAGCTTTCTTAAAGCCCACTAATTTAATCTTTATATTTTCTTCTTTGGCACGAATCTTTTTAAATTCTTTAATTAAATCCAATACGTCATGTGCAATATACACAGTATCAGAAGCATTTATAACCACTTTTGAATTTTCTGGAATTGATGACAAAGTAGCTTTGATAGCTGATTTATTTAAGAAAGAAACTTCTTGTGCTAAGTCAATATGGATTACATCACCATCTTGGTATTGTTCTTTTCTGAACTTATATGCGCGTTGCATATTCCCTTTCAAGATAAAAATTACACTAATAATTAAACCTAATGCTACTCCTTTAAGCAAATCAGTAAACACAACCGCTAACATTGTTGCTATAAATGGAATGAATTGATACTTTCCTCTTTCATAAAAATGCTTAATTACAGTTGGATTAGCCAATTTAAAACCTACCAATAACAAGACAGCCGCTAAAGTTGCTAATGGAATCATATTCAAAATTGATGGAATTGCAACAGCACAAACAATCAATAAAATTCCATGAAAAATTGCTGACATTTTAGTTTCTGCACCAGCGTTTGCATTTGCAGTTGTTCTTACTACAACAGAAGTCATTGGTAATCCTCCCAGCAAAGCACTTACCATATTTCCTATTCCTTGCGCTTTTAACTCTGCATTAGTATCTGTGTAACGTTTATGCTTATCCATTCTATCTGCTGCCTCAATACAAAGCAATGTTTCGATAGAGGCTACTACTGCAATAGTTACAGCAACAATCCAAACTTTTTGATTTGTAAAAGCTGTAAAATCAGGAAGAGTAAAGCTCTGTTTAAACTCATCGAAAGAAGTTGGCACTGGTAATTTTACCAAATGATCTTGCAAGACAGCTAATGATGAACCAGTGGCGATAAATATCTGGTTAACAATAATCCCAACAATAACAGCAACTAATGCCGCAGGAACTAATTTTAAGTTTTTCAAGAAAGGAACTTTGTTCCATCCTATTAATATTGTAAGGGAAATAATAGTGATTAGTGTTGCACCCAAGTGAATATTACCTAATACTGAAAAGATTTCAGAAAAAGTATTTTGCCCATCAGGTTGCAAAAAAGCCAAATCCCCTTCATAATCTTTATCATAACCAAAAGCGTGCGGAATTTGTTTTAGAAATATAATAACTCCAATACCTGCAAGCATACCTTCAATTACATTATTAGGGAAATAATTTGAAATAGAGCCTGCTCTTAAAAAACCTAAAGCAATTTGTAATAGACCAGCTATTAGAACTGCTAATAAAAAAACATTAAAACCTCCTAAATCAGTGATTG
>CAMLKV010000254.1 GCA_946480635.1 uncultured Flavobacterium sp. | reverse complement strand
CGTTATTTCCTACCATCGCTCTTTTACCTGTAAGGTCACAAACTCTTGACATTATGCTTATCTTTTATCGTTATTCAAAATCAGGGTGCAAAGTAACAAAAAAGAAACGTTAGTAACAAATTATTTTTAGTAGTTTTTTAAAATTTCTTTATAAATAAGCTCTAACCCTTTGTTTACGGCTCTATCAATCACTTTTTCACGTGGTTGTCCAAAATTAAATTCTTCAGAAAAGACTCCTTTTGGTGTGGCAATTCCTATAAAAACAGTACCTACTTTGGCAGCTGCATCTCCCTTGTTTGGCCCTGCATTTCCAGTCGTAGCAATAGCAAAATCTGTTTTAAATATCTTTTTTGCACTCAAAGCCATTGCCTCGGCAACTGGAGCACTAACCACAGAATTTTCTTGAATTATTTGAGATGGAATTTCTAATACATCTTCTTTTGCTTGTGTGGCATAACTTACCACACTCCCTTTAAAATATGTTGAAGATCCAGAAACTGAAGTTATTACTGAGGCAATTTTTCCCCCTGTACAACTTTCTGCAGTTGAAATAGTAAATCTTTTAGAAGAAAGTAATTTACCCAATACAAACTCTAAAGGTTCATCGTCATCCAAACCTACTAAGCAATCTTCAATTTGTGGTTTAAGCAAGTTTATTTGTTCTTCCAGAGCCTTTTTCAATACTTCTTCGTCTTTACCTCTTGCTGATAATCTTAAACGAACTCTTCCAGGATTTGGCAAATAGGCCAATTTTATAAATTCTGGCAAGTTATCTTCCCAATTCTCTATTCTTTCTGCTAATAAACTTTCCCCAACTCCGTATGTCAAAAGTGTTTGATGAATAATATAAGGTCTGTCAAATTTTTTAATCAGTTTTGGAATTATTTCATTTTCTACCAGATATTTCATTTCGTACGGAACTCCCGGAAGCGAAACAAATACGGTATTTTCTTTTTTCATCCACATTCCAGGTGCTGTACCAACCTGATTAAACAAAACTTCACATTTTGAAGGTACTAATGCCTGATCCTTGTTTATCTGCGTAATTGGACGTTTGAAGAAACCTTCTATTAGTTGTGTTACATGATTTAAAACTTGGTCGTTATAAATCAATGTATCACCCATATACTCACATAAAGTTTTTTTGGTAATATCATCTTTGGTAGGTCCTAAACCACCTGTGATAATTACTAAATCAAATTTATTTTGAAGATTTGAAAGTGTGTCAAGAATGTGCGTTTTATCATCTGAGATAGAAAGCATTTCATTGACTTCAATTCCGATTTTATTGAGAGATTTTGCTATAAAGCCAGAATTAGTATCAACTATTTGACCTATTAAAATTTCGTCACCAATTGTGACAATTGCTGCTTTCATTTTTTATTAGAATAGAAAGGTATAGTATTTAAAGTAAAGAAAATTAGAGATTAAAGTCTTTTTTTACTTCTTCAAGTGCAGCGTCAATTCGCCCTTTAAGACTTTTATAAACTTCTTTAATTTCTTTTTTCTTTCCTTTATCGCGAGTCCATTGCTCAATTTGAAGAATTTCTTCTTTTGCGGCATCCATCCCCAACAAATCTAATGTTGGCTTGGTTTTATGTGCAAAACCATAGGCTTTTGCGTAATCTTTTTCTTTTATTCCATCTCTCATCTCTTTGATGTCTCCCGGAACCTCATCTACAAACAAATTGATAATTTGCAATACAAAATCTTTGTCGTCATCTGATATTGCGTAAACTTTTGCTAAATTATAATGTATTGCCATTATTTTACTTGAATCTTAAATAGTTGTTTATCTTCAATAAATCCCTCTAAAATATCTTCAGGATTAACTTTTGCTACTCCAGCGGGAGTTCCTGTAAAAATAACATCTCCAGTTTTTAATGTAAAATATTGTGAAACATAGGCAATTATTTCGTCTATTTTCCACAACATCATACTAGTGTTACCTTTTTGAACTACCTCACCATTTTTAGTTAATTCAAATTTAATATTTTCTAAAGAATTGAAGTCTTTTTTCGATAAAAAGTCACCTATTACCGCTGAACCGTCAAATGCTTTGGCCTTTTCCCAAGGCAAACCTTTACTTTTTAGTTCAGATTGTACATCACGAGCTGTAAAATCGATCCCTAAACCTATCTCTTCGTAGTATTTATGAGCAAACTTAGCATCGATGTACTTACCTACTTTATTGATTTTTACCAAAATTTCAACTTCATGATGCACATCATTACTGAATTCTGGAATCACAAACGGAAATTGTTTGGGCAAAATGGCAGTATCCGGTTTCATAAAAAGAACCGGCTCTGATGGCTTTTCATTATTTAGTTCTGAAATATGATCAACATAATTACGGCCAATACAAATTATTTTCATTCTTTTTAGCTATTAGCATTCAGCTATTAGCACTCAGCAAAAACCTTTAGCATTAAAAAAACTAATGGCTAATTACTAATTTACTAATTACTGTTTAGTATTTAATTTTCTTAGTTTAATTCCGGTTAAAACCTTTTTTGTATACAATGGAAAGTCAGCATTTTGAATCCAACCAAAATAACCAGGCTCTTTTCCCAATACATCATCTACCAAAGCTCCTTTGTGTTTACCGAAGGTAAAAATTTCATTTCCGTCTGCATCTAAAGCTATAAATCCAGCAAAATCGACAAACTTTTTACGTGTTGTGAACTCAGATAATGATTTTATATCATTTTCCAAATCAGGATAACGATCTAGTTGTGCTTTAAGTATTTCGTACGTTGCTTCCGTATCTGCTGCTGCACTGTGAGCATTATCTAAAGTTTGTCCACAATAAAATTTATATGCTGCACTTAAAGTTCTCTCCTCCATTTTATGAAAAATTGTTTGAACATCTATTGACACCCTATTTTTCATATCAAAATCAACCTCAGCTCGCAATAATTCTTCTGCTAACAATGGAATATCAAATCTATCAGAATTAAATCCTGCCAAATCAGAATCCTTAATCATATTGTGAATTTGGGAAGCCAATTCCTTAAAAGTAGGTTCATTTGCAACTTTTTCATTAGTAATTCCATGAATAGCGCTAGCTGAAGCTGGAATTGGAATTGTTGGGTTCACCAACCAAGTTTTACTTTCTTTGTTTCCGTTAGGATATATTTTTACGATTGCGATTTCGACAATTCTGTCTCTTCCAACGTCGATTCCCGTAGTTTCTAAGTCAAAAAAACAGATTGGCCTGTTTAATTTTAGTTCCATTTCATTTATTTGATAAACAAAGATACTTTTTAGAATATAATTAAAAAAACAAACTCTCTAAGAATTAACTTAAAGAGTTTATTTTTAACTTTTTATCCAACATTAAAACTTTCGTACTTGCCAAGCAGTAAATGAATTATACTTATCAGTTGTATAAGAACTACCGTCATTTTTGTTTATGGCAAAACAAAGTGAATTAGATGATTGTGAAGAAGTAATAAAATCATAAGACATACTAACAAGATTAGTAAACTTTAATTTATAAAGTTCTTTTGCCTCGTCTAGTGATGGCAAGAACCAGTCTGTTTGACCATTCAAACTTGTAGCTCTACACATTGTCGCCGCAACGTTAGTATAATTACAATAGTTTTTGATTAATGTTGTATTCCCTTGACCATCTCCAATAGCATTACCAATACCAGTTAAAAATGAATAACCACAAGTTGAATTAACCCATCTAAAAGAGCTGTAACTTGGAGTAGAAAGCGAAGATGGTGCTGCTTCTAAGTATCTCCATCCATTTGTTGTTTCTCCTTTATCAAAAAATACATATCCTCCAGAACCACCTACATAACCCGCTGTTCTAAAAGAAACCTCGTTTCCATAGTAAACCTTGCTTCCAACTTTAACATAGCTTCTTAAATAATAGGTAGTGTTTGAATTAACATAATAAAAAGGGGTAAACAAACCTGTTCCATCTACAGCAATTGTGAAGTTACCAGCTCCATCAGTTGGAGCTACAACAGTAGAATTGTTAACCGTTGGATTTTGACTAGTACTATAACATACTCCTCTTTCATCGTTTCCAGACAATGTATTACCTACATTAACATCAACAGAAAAACCTACAGTAGAAATATTTTTAACAACACCTGTCGTTAATGTCATTGGAACTTGATAAACAACCTCATTACCATACTTTATTTGACCCGTTATATATTTTCGAACAAAAGCTCTAACATAATATGTTTGTCCCATTACTGTATCACTAATTTTGTTAGTAAAAT
>CAMLKV010000253.1 GCA_946480635.1 uncultured Flavobacterium sp. | reverse complement strand
ACTTTTGGTTCTTTTTTTCTTGGAAGGTACTCTGCAAAATTTCCTAAATAAAAACATATGTATATCCCAAACAACAATATCAAACTTCCTGAAAATCCAGATACTGTTGTTTGGAAATATCTTGATTTATCAAAATTTTTAGACATTTTACTCTCTGGAAAAATGTTTATGTCTCGTTCAGACAAATTTGAAGATCAGTACGAAGGTACTTTTAGCGAACCTACTTTCGAAGAGATTAAAAAAATATCCGAAAACAATCCTAAATTCCTTGACTATTACAAATCTCATCGTGAAAATGTTGTGGTTAGCAGTTGGCACACCAATGAGTACGAGAGTTTTGCTATGTGGCAAATTTTTACCAAAAACAATGAAGGTCTTGCCATACAATCTACAATTGGAAGGCTTAAAAAGGCTTTGCGTCCTGAAAGACATTTTGAACAATATATTGGTGAAGTAAATTACATCGATTACAAAAAAGAATACATTCCTTTTGACGATGCATTTTTCCCTTTTCTATTTAAAAGAAAAAGTTTTCAGTATGAAAGAGAAATTCGCGTAATATCAGACGTTACAAATCATCAGATGACAATAAACGACGGTCTAAAAATCCATGTTGATATCAACACATTAATTGAAAAAATCTATATCCACCCAAAAAGTGAAAACTGGTATAAAAAATTAGTTATCGAGCTCGTTGAACGATTAGGTTTTGATTTTGAAATTGAAAAATCTGATTTAGAAAGTGATATTTTGATTTAAGATATTATCTATTTTACCACTTTAAATTCCTCAGCTTTCCATTCTTTAGATACATTTATTGTAAAATAATGTAATTCATCATTTTTATCGAAAGCGCCATTTTTGTTTTGGTCATCAATTGTTCTAAAGAATATTTTATTAGCAGCTTCAACATAATTCCAATCGATTAACTCTTGTAGTTCTGGAGAGACTTTGGTAAAGTTTTTACCCATATCATTACTGATATACAATGACTTTATATCATCAGAATCAACTTTACTATCTTGGTTAGTATCAGCATCAGCCAAAACATAAACCAAAAGCTTTTTAGACTTAAGATAAGTCATACGTTCAATCATAACGACTTTGTCCGTTAAAACATGTAGAGAATCACTTCCAATTTGTTGAAATTTAACATTTTGAAGATATCCTGTCAATTCATCTTCTAAAACATTAGAAACATTATATGTTGTCCCTGCTTCAATTTTATCAGAATAACTTCCCTTTTGAAAGCTACTAACTTGCAATTCACCAATAGGATATAATAATGCATTTGAATTTGAAAACTGAATAGGCAAATCGGCTACCATTAGTTTTGAAGTATCTTTTTTAACCTCTACTTTATTAAGCGGTTGATCATATTTCACTTTTGGTTTTTGTTCTTCTTTACAATTCCATAAAAGTGAAAAAAGCGGAAGCATATAAACAACTATTTTTTTCATATTCTTGAGTTTAAATCAACTATATTTTTAAAATTACAATTTTGCAATCAATTTTATACTAAACACACGTGAAGTTAAATAGTTTGGAACTCCATATTGCTGTTTTGTGTATACATCCCTAACCCATGTATTAGTGATTGCATTTTGATTATTAAACATATTAAATATTTCCAATCCTAAAGATAATTCTTTGAATTTATAAAGCCAACTTCCTTCTTCCTTGGCTCTTGCTCTGTCTGTAAAAACATAAGAGAAGCCAGCATCGGCTCTACGGTAATCTCTCAATCTTAATTGATAATCGTATGGATCTGCATACGATGGAGATCCACCAGGTAAACCTGTATTATACACCAAATTTAAATACATTTTTAAAGCTGGGATATTTGGCACATAGTCTTGGAACAAAACCCCAAACTTTAATCTTTGATCTGTAGGTCTTGCGATATATCCTCTATTATCAATATTTTCTTCAGTTTTTAAATATCCAAAACTCAGCCACGATTCTGTTCCTGGAACAAACTCTCCATTTAAACGCAAATCTAACCCCTGAGCGTATGCTTTTGCATTATTATTTGCTTCATAACGTATTCGAACGTTGTCTAACGTGTAGGTATTAACATTTGAAAGTGATTTATAATATAATTCAGAGACCAATTTAAATGGACGATTCCACATTTTAAAACTGAAATCATTTCCTAAAACTACATGAACTGATTGTTGTGCTTTTACATTTGGCTGAACAACTCCTAAACTATCTCTTAACTCACGATAAAAAGGTGGCTGATGATACAAACCTCCTGAAAGTCTGAAGAGCATATCCTTTTTCCAATTCGGCTTAATAGCAAATTGCGCACGAGGACTAATAGTGATTTGACTTTTCCCAGAAATATTATCACCACTTACTTGCCATTGATGTGCACGAACACCAATATTGGTAAAAATATCATGCTCATTCCACTTTGTTCTTCTATTCCATTGAGCGTAAGCAGAAATTCTATTTATATTAGCAAAATTTGTAGCTCTTACATTACTATAAGGCACTAACGGTCCAGTATAAGGTGTGTAAGGTTGTTCATTAACAGGAATATCTAAAATTGGGTTATTTAAAGAAAAACCAGCCGAATCCACCACTTCCCATTCTCTTAAACGATCACGAATACTTTCATGAGTATATTTTAAGCCCCATTCAATTTGGTAGTCATTTTTTTTATGAATTCCTTTTACTTCGGCATTCATAATTAGAGCATCCAAATCGTTTCGGGCATGTGTCAATTGTGATCCAACACCCCTTGTGTATTCAACATTTCCGAAGTTATCATCTCCTAAATTAGAATTTACCTCCCCCAATCTATACTCGGCAAGAATATCGAAGTACTCTTGTTCCATAGTGTGATATACAGATCCAATAAATTTTAAATCGAAATTATCATTCACAGCATAAATTCCTTTATAAGCGCCAAAAAATGTAGTGTATCTATCTTTTTCTTGACCTTGATATTCGATTAATAAAGCTATTGGCTCACTTATAGTACCGAAATTGGTTTTGCTAAAAAGTGGCTTATAATCGTATTTATTTTGGGATATATTACCCAAGAAGCCATGCTGCCATTTCGCATTTGGTGTGAATGTTATATAGGTTTGAATATCAGCAAAGCGTGGTTTAAAATCAGTTTCCGTTTTTTGACTATTTACCAACAATCTATTATCACGGTAACGAACTCCAGTAACAGCTGTCCATTTTTGATCTTTTGAAGCATTTTCCATTGCTAAACTACCCCCAAGAAAACTAGCTTCTAATGAAGCCCCAAATTTTGTAGGTCTACGGTATGTAATATCCAAAACAGATGATAGCTTATCTCCAAATTTTGCCTGAAAACCTCCCGCCGAGAAATCAACATTTTGAACCAAATCGGTATTTGTAAAACTCAATCCTTCCTGTTGTCCTGAACGGATTAAAAAAGGTCTGTAAACTTCAATTTCGTTTACATAAACTAAGTTTTCATCATAATTTCCTCCGCGAACATTATAACCTGTACTCAACTCATTATTACCACTCGCTCCAGGTAATGTTTTAATAATATTTTCTACCCCTGCATTGGCTCCTGGGATTAGACGAATGGCTTTAGGAGAAATAGTTGTCACACCTTCTACTCGCTTTCGGCTATTGTTTGTGATAACAACTTCCCCAATTTGCTCAACATTACTTTTCAGAATGATGTTGAACTCATAATCTTCATTTGGTTTTAATTCTAAAGAAATAACTGCTGTTTTAAGCGATACATGAGAAAATTTAAGGTTCGATTTTACATTTGATGGAATTGTCAAGATGTAAAATCCATTCGAGTTACTTACAGTTTTATTTTCCTGAAAAGTGACATTTACATTTTCTACAGGTTGATTATTTTCATCTAAAATAATTCCCTTTACCCTTGAAGTCTGGGCAAATGATAAAATAGAAACTAAAAAAAACAAAAAGGAATATAGGGTTTTCAAAATATTTTATTTGGTTTTGGTAAAATAGGATTCAAATGTAGTAGAATTTCCCATATTATCTTTTACTATTAGTCTAAAATCATTTCTGCCGTTAATAAAAATATCGTCAGAGAAATTATGAGTCAGCCTATTCAATTTAGTTTCATATTCCATTAAAATCCATTTCCCGTTTAAAAAAGCATTGTATTCTTTTATTCCAGACAAATTATCTGAAATATAAATTTTAAAACTCTTTGCCTCATCTAAAACATCTTCATCCTTAAAACTAGGATTGTAAATTTTAGGAGACTCTTC
>CAMLKV010000252.1 GCA_946480635.1 uncultured Flavobacterium sp. | reverse complement strand
TTTCGGTTGTAACAATTTTTCTTCCATTTGCTGTTTCAAGAATCGTTTTAATATCGTTTTCCGAAAAATTATGATGATCTGGAAAAACCATCGTTGATTTTTTAGCAGCCTGCAAATATGCAAAAAAAGGTTCGGGTTTTGCAATGCCCGAAACAACTAATTTATCAACAACATGAAATTCACCTAAACTTATCTTTTCATTTTCGGAATAAACGCAATCATCATAATCTATATAACTAAAGAAAACAGGAATATTCTTTTTTAAATAACTACTTATTCTTATTTTAACTTCTTCCTGTTTATCAAATGATATACTTGACGGACATTTAGTAACCACAATAATATCTGCTCTATTGGCTCCAGAACGAATTTCCCTTAAATTTCCTGTTGGAAGCATAAAATCATTGTAAAACAACTCATCATAGGCTGTTAGCATAATATAAAATCCAGCTTTTACTTTTCTATGCTGAAATGCATCATCCAATAAAACTACTTCAGGCTTTTCCTTTTGAGATAATAATTGTTCAATCCCATTAACTCGATTAGCATCAACTGCTACTTTAATTTCAGGAAATTTTTGATAAAACTGATAAGGTTCGTCACCTAAAATTTCACTAGTAACATTTCTATCAGCTAAAACAAAACCTTCTGATTTTCTTTTATAACCTCGACTCAATGTTGCAATTTTATACTTATCAGAAAGCAATCTGATCAAATACTCAATTTGAGGTGTTTTACCTGTTCCTCCCACACTTAAATTCCCAACGGCAATCACTGGAATAGAAAAAGAACTTGATTTTAAAATTCCAACGTCAAACAAAAAATTTCTAATACTGGTTATCCAACCATAAAGTATTGCGAATGGGAAAAGTAATTTTCGTAGTAAGTTCATAATACGAATGTAGCCATTTTTTATTTTTATGTTGGTTTGTTTATTCGTTAATTTGTTTATTCGAAACATTTCAAAAAATGAAGATTAAAGAAATACTTTCTGTTTTAGAAGAAATGGCTCCACTTGCCTACGCTGAAGACTTTGACAATGTGGGTTTACTTGTTGGTAATATTAATGATGAAGCAACAGGTGTTCTAGTATGTCATGATGCATTAGAAGCTGTTATTGATGAAGCTATTAAAAAAAAATGCAATTTAGTGGTATGCTTCCACCCTATTCTATTTTCGGGCATTAAAAAAATTACTGGTAAAAATTATGTTGAAAAGGCAATTTTAAAGGCAATAAAAAATGACATAGCTATCTATGCTGTACATACTGCGCTTGACAATCATCAGCAAGGAGTAAACAAAATTTTTTGTGATGCTTTAGGATTGCATAACACTAAGATTTTAGTTCCAAAAAGTAACTTCATTCAAAAATTAGTCACATATACAACACTTGAAAATGCCGAAGAACTTCGAAATGCATTGTTCGACGCTGGTGCAGGAAGAATTGGTAATTATGAAGATTGCAGTTTTAATTCGAAAGGAATTGGAACATACATGGGCAACGAAAATAGCAATCCAGAAATAGGAGAACGTTTTGAATTTGTTGAAGCTGAAGAAGTAAAAATTGAAGTTACTTTTGAAAAACATCTGCAAAGTAAAGTTTTAAAAGCGCTATTAAACAACCATGTTTATGAAGAAGTGGCCTATGAAATCTACGACTTACAAAATGCTCATCAAAATATTGGATTAGGAATGATAGGCGAATTGACTTCTGAAATGAATGAAGCTGATTTTCTTAAAATGGTGAAAGAAAAAATGGAATGTGGTGGTATTCGTCACACAGAATTTTTAAACAAACCAATAAAAAAAGTGGCTGTTTTAGGGGGTTCAGGAAGCTTTGCAATTAAAAATGTAATTCAAGCTGGAGTCGATGCTTATTTGACTGCCGACTTAAAATATCATAACTTTTATGAAGCCGAAAATAAAATTTTATTGGCCGATATTGGACATTTTGAGAGTGAACGCTACATAAAAAATTATATAGTTGATTATCTTACGAAAAAAATTCCTAATTTTGCAATCGTTTTATCACAAATAAATACAAACCCAGTTAAGTACTTATAAACTATGGCAGCAAAAGAATTGAACGTTGAAGAGAAGTTAAGAGCGTTGTATGATTTACAATTAATAGATTCAAGAATCGACGAAATAAGAAACGTAAGAGGAGAATTACCTCTTGAAGTGGAAGATTTGGAAGATGAAGTTGCAGGGTTAACTACACGTTTAGATAAATTCAAAAGCGATTTAGAAAGCATCGAAGATCAAATCAAAGCGAAAAAAGTCAGTATTGAGGAACACAAAGAGGCTATCAAAAAATATACTGCTCAACAAAAAGAAGTGCGTAACAATCGTGAGTTTAACTCTTTGTCTAAAGAAATTGAGTTTCAAGAATTAGAGATTCAATTAGCAGAGAAACACATCCGTGAAATGAAAGCTTCTATTGAGCATAAAAAAGAAGTTATTGCACAATCTAAAGAAAAATTAGATGCAAAATCTACTCACTTAAAACACAAAAAATCAGAATTAGATGCTATTATGGCTGAAACTGAAAAGGAAGAAAAATTCTTATCTGAAAAATCAGCAGAATACCGAGCACAAATCGAAGAGCGTTTATTAAATGCTTATAACCGTATTCGCGGTAGCGTTAGAAATGGTTTAGCAATCGTATCAATCGAGCGTGGTGCATCAGCAGGTTCTTTCTTTACAATTCCACCACAAACACAAATGGAAATTGCTTCTCGCAAAAAAATCATTACAGATGAGCACAGTGGAAGAATTCTTGTAGACAATGCTTTAGCTCAAGAAGAAAAAGAAAAAATGGAGCAATTATTTGCTAAAATATAATTAACTTAAAGCCTCTTAACAGAGGCTTTTTTTATGGAGAAAATTATCTATTTCTTATTTACAAAATCGTTAGGTTTGTATATAAACCTGATAAGTTTTTTGCATCCAAAAAAAGCAAATGAACTAACATATGAATATTTTAGCCATCCCAGAGAAGGCAAATTAGATAAAGAAAAACTTCCTCAATTTTTAAACGAAACTTTTACCGAAAGTATTGAAATAGGACATCATAGATTTCCAGTTTACATTTGGGAAGGTAACCAAACAAAAATATTATTAGTACACGGGTGGGAAAGCAACGCCTCCAGATGGGAGAATTTTTTACCTTATCTTAAAAAATCAGGGTGCACTATAATTGCAATTGATGCCCCTGCTCATGGTCTGGCAAGTGGAAAAGAATTTAGCATTCCACAATATGCTGAATTTATACATAAAACAGTAGAAAAATATGATCCTCAATATTTAATAGGACATTCTATTGGAGGCAAAACATGTCTATATTACAAATATCTATACCCTAATGACAATATAGAAAAAATGGTCGTTTTAGGAGCTCCAAGCGACTTTAAAATCCTTATTAGAAATTATGTGAACATTTTGAGCTTAAACTCAAAATTAGCTTCAAACCTTGAAAAAAAATACATTGAGCGATATAAACAAAAACTAGATGATTTCTCAAGTAGAAAATTTGTTTCAAACTTAAAAATCAAAGGATTAATTGCTCATGACATTGATGACAATGTAGTATCAATAAATGAAGGCAAGAAAATAGCCGAAGCATGGAAAGGCGCAACTTTTATCGAAACAAAAGGATTAGGACACAGTATGCACGACGATGTTTTGTATCAAAACATCTATACATTTTTGTTTGAATAATTATTCCTTAATAAACTTCTTAGTGGTTTCCTTACTGCCTGATTTTATCTTTAAAAAGTATATTCCTTTTTCTAGAGTCGAAATATCTAAATCAATAGATTGCCCTTCAAAATCTTTAACCGAAATTTTTTGCCCTAAAACAGAATAAATTTCAACTTTTTTAGCACTAAAATCTTGAAACAAATTGACAGTAACCTTATCTCTAGATGGATTCGGGTAAACTGAAAATACAATTTGATTATTTTCTTTAATACTTAAAGTTGCATTAATTAATTCAATTGCAGCTTGCATATTTGGTATAGGCCCTATATGACCACCTGTTCCTTGAGCAATTCCAGTATCTATTAAAAGCTGACGCATTTGTGATGGTGTCATATAACTACTCGTTTGAGAATAATAATACGACTGTAGAGCCACAACACAAGCAGTGACAATTGGTGTAGCTGAACTTGTTCCAGAAAAGTTGGTATAATTTTGATTAAAATCGCCTCCTATTTGACTATAATCTCCATAACCTGTTGTTCTAACACTACCTCCCCATGCTTGCACATCTACT
>CAMLKV010000251.1 GCA_946480635.1 uncultured Flavobacterium sp. | reverse complement strand
AAAACTTCCAATAATTCACCATAAGTTATTTTACTGGAATCAAAAACAATTTTTACTGCTTCGGCATGACCTGAGTAGCCAGAACAAACTTCTTTATATGTAGGATTTTTTGTTTTTCCGCCAATATAACCTGGTTTTATACTTTCTACTCCATCTAATTGAAGAAAAACTGCTTCAGTACACCAAAAGCATCCTCCTGCAAAAATGGCTATTTCTTTTCCTTTTTCTAAATTCATATCTTGTTTTTCTATTGAAGGTATTGATTTCGATTTTGATTCACAACTCAAACTTAAAAGTGATAAAAAAAGTGCAACAAATGTTTTCATAATTACAACGTTTACTCAAATTTAGCGAAAAGTGAAACCTAAAAAAACAACTTAACAAAACTTTATTTGATGTTCAACAAATTCTTTGTTTCTTTGTGAAAACTGACAGTATGATTACGGCCAAAAATATCCATAAATTTTATGAAAAGTTACACGTTTTAAAAGGTGTAAATCTACATATTAAAAAAGGTGAAATTGTTTCTATAGTTGGTGCTTCAGGTGCTGGAAAAACAACATTACTTCAATTGTTGGTTACTTTAGACACTCCAAAACTTTCAACAGGTTCCGACATACAAATTAATGGCGAAAGCATTTTAAAAATGAATGATGCCACAGTTTCTAAGTTTAGAAATCAAAATTTAGGATTCATCTTTCAGTTTCATCAATTATTACCTGAATTTACAGCTTTAGAAAATGTTTGCATACCTGCATTTATTGCCAACAAACCTAAAAATGAAACAGAAGCTGAGGCAGAAAAATTACTTACTTATCTTGGTCTTAAAGAAAGAATGCATCATAAACCTAGTGAACTTTCTGGTGGTGAGCAACAAAGAGTTGCTGTTGCACGTGCCTTAATAAACAAACCGGCTGTTATTTTTGCAGATGAGCCTTGTGGAAATCTTGATTCGCATACAGCTGAGACTTTACACAAATTATTCTTTAAACTTAGAGATGAATTCGGTCAAACATTTGTTATTGTAACTCACAACGAACAATTAGCAAACATGGCGGATAGAAAACTAGTTATGGTTGATGGCAGAATTAAAGATGACATCCAAAATACCTCGACAGAAGAATAGTAATGACCCAATCTGAACTAAAAGAATTTCTTGATGAAAAGGTTGAATTATATAACAATCCAAATTTCATAGAGAGTGATCCCATACAAATTCCGCATCAATTTAGTTTAAAAGAAGATATTGAAATCTCTGGTTTTTTAGCATCTGTAATCGCTTGGGGCAACCGAAAAATGATTATCAAAAATGCTCAAAAAATGATGGAGTTGATTGGTAATACTCCTTATGACTTTGTCATGTCACATAATGTAAATGATTTAGAACGTTTAGAATCTTTTGTACATAGAACATTCAACGGCCAGGATTTTATTGGTTTCGTAAAATCATTACAAAACATTTATCAGAATCATAAAGGACTTGAATCTGTTTTTTCTAATCATGTTAAAGACAATTCAACACAAATATCTATAACAAATTTTAAAAATACTTTCTTTGAAATTCCACATCTTCAAAGAACTGAAAAGCATCTTCCTAATCCTCACATAGGTTCGGCAGCAAAGCGAATCAACATGTATTTAAGATGGATGTGCCGTAAAGATAACAAAGGTGTCGATTTTGGTCTCTGGAAAAGTATTCCAACTTCTGCCCTATCTTGTCCTCTTGATGTGCATTCAGGAAATGTTGCTCGAAAGTTAGAGTTACTAACAAGAAAGCAAAACGATGCTAAAGCTTTAGTTGAACTAGACACAAATCTTAGAAAATTAGACCCCAATGATCCTGTAAAATACGACTTTGCCTTATTTGGCTTGGGTGTTTTTGAAGGTTTTTAAAAACATTTAGTTAAGGTAAACTTAAATTGAAATTCCTTTTACGTGCTTATTTAGTAACTTTGATGAAGTTTTTTATCAAAAAGCATGAATTTTAGTGAATTCCCGAAAAATCCGTTTCAAATAAAAATTTCTTTCCATAAAGTTTTAGAAGCTTTGGAGGAAATTGCTGCTTCTGATGTTGATTATAGATCAAACTATGCTAAAGCACTACTAGAAAAAACCACGCCATTCCCTGAATTACGAGACGGGATAACAAGTATGCGTCAGATAGATGATAACGCTATGCTCATAAATCATTTACTGGCTGATTTATTTCCTACTGCGCTGACCAATAATGAAATTAAAGCAGTAACAATACCTTTTGTAAATATTACATTCAACTATACCGAAAGATTTAAAAAGATACTTAAAGAAGCTGGAACTGATTTCGACATGAACATTCGTGATTTTGATGAAAATCAGTTTTATATCATGTGCTGTTGTCTTATAATCAACATGCAATACAAACAAAATTTTGACTTTAGTAAACCTTTGTTTTACGATATTCCAGATGCTAAAGGTATCATGAAGCATTATCGCATTTTATACAATGCTGATTTCCTTGAAATATTACCTACCGAAAATTCTATTCAGCTTACTCAAGAAGATATTGATTTACTGATGGACAGTTTTGATAATATCGATATCTGGAAAGAAAAATTCCCAGTTGACAGTTGGATTCTTAAAGGTTTCGGAATAGTTGTACTTTTTGATGCTACAACAGAAAATGCTGTTTCTAATCTTAAAAGTACTTTACTTAGATTAACCGATGAAGATGAAGATTTCAGTGAAATTCTTAGAGGAATTCTTAAGTCTATTTATAAAATTGAAGACTTACGTATTGGTTACACTTCTTTTGCCCAGGACGAAATAAAATTCAGTACCATGGAAAAAGAGAAAAAAGTCGATAGCTTCCTGCTTTGTGGTAATGCTGAGATGAAATGTCAAAAAGCATTGAATAGCGACATTTTCAAATCTTTGGTAGAAGAAAAAAACTATGTGGCCATTTCTAATGTAAGTAAATTTGCAGCACTAGAAGAAAACGCTTTCTTTGGGAATCATCTACTTTCACAAAATGTTATGAGTTGCGTGTTTGCTCCGGTTGTAAAAGATGGAAATTTATTAGGTGTTATGGAATTGGTTTCTTCTAAGGTTGGTGAGTTGAATAGTCTAAATGCACACAAACTAGATATTGTCATGCCATTTATTGTAGATACAATTGACCGCTATAATTCGGATGTTCAAAATAAAATCGAAGCAGTAATTCAAAAAGAATACACAACAATACATCCAAGTGTTTACTGGAAATTCCAAAAAGAAGCGCGTAAATATATCATAAACGAACACTCAAACCCTGAATACGTTTTCAAAGAAATTGTATTTAAGGATGTGTATCCTTTGTACGGTCAAATAGATATAAAAGAATCTTCAGACACAAGAAACAGGGCTGCTCAGGACGACATCAAAAATCAGTTAAGCAGTTTAATTACTATTATTGAAGCTTTACACGAAAGAACAAAACTTCCCATCCTGGAACAACGAAAATTTGAGTTGGTGAGCTTTCTTAATGATTTATTCATTAATCTTAAAGCAGATACTGAACAACAAATTCAACGTTATATTGAAACTGATATCCATCCAATTCTTAAAAATGAAGAGCAAGATGAAAAGATATTGGAATATTTTAATATGATTGATGAAAATACGGGTACTTTTTATCAGGAAAGAAAGAAATTTGACGCTACACTAACCGCCATCAATAAAAAATTGAGTGTTATACTTGATAATAAACAGAAGGAAGCACAAGGGATTTTTCCGCATTATTTTGAGCGTTTCAATACTGATGGTGTAGAACACAATTTATACATAGGAAACTCAATTGCTCCAAATGCTAATTTCAATATGAATTACCTTTATAACATGCGTTTGTGGCAGCTTCAGGTTTTGGCCGAAATGGAAAAAGAACATTATGCTTTGAAAGATACATTACCTTTCCATTTAGAAGTCACTTCATTGATATTAGTGTTTAGTTCGCCAATTACTATTCGTTTTCGTATGGATGAAAAGCGCTTTGATGTAGACGGTTCTTATAATGCTCGTTACGAAGTGGTTAAAAAGCGTATTGACAAAGCATTGGAAAAAAACACTCAAAAACGCATAACCGAAAAAGGAAAAATCACCATTGTTTATTCACATTCGGATGAAGAAAAAGAATATACGAAATATATTGAATACCTTCAATTCCAAAAAATTCTTGAACCTACAGTTGAATTTCTTGAAGTTGAAGATTTACAAGGTGTTTCCGGATTGAAAGCAATACGTGTTAAAGTGCTTCTAAATTAAATTCCAGAAGTTTTAAAAGCCCAT
>CAMLKV010000250.1 GCA_946480635.1 uncultured Flavobacterium sp. | reverse complement strand
GATTGGTTAACAGCTAATGTTTTAGTTCAGGATGCAATTTTGAATAATTCGAACAATCCTATACACGATGCAAGGTTACATGCTATGCTTTTATATCGAACGCCAGAGTCATTACAGGAGAAATTCAATGGAGAGAAAAACGAAGAAAATGATTTATATAAAGTAGAAAGTTGGTTAAAACATCACGGGAATAAGTTGTCGCAAAGATTCGAATTGTCAGCTTATAAGCTGATGAACCATCTACTAAAAACAATTGGAGAAAACAGAAACGAAAAATATTTACTAAACACAATTAATAACACAACAGCTAGAATTCATTTGGTGTCAGTAAACACAGATTATTTTTTTACAGCAAATGAAATCAAAAATGTTTACACTAAACTTAAACAACACAACACAATTGAAGTTCAGTATTATGAGATTCAATCCAAACACGGACATGACGCTTTCTTGATTGAATATGAACAACTGAACAAATTTTTAGCACCTATTTTTAATTACTAAAACAAACAAGACAATGAAAATTTTAAAATTTGGAGGTAAATCTCTATCAAACGAAAAAGGAGTAGATCAAGTGATCGAAATTATTGCCAAGCGATATTTTAACGGCGAAAAAATTGCTGTTGTAGTATCTGCTCGTGGGAATGCAACAGATCAATTGTTAGAGATTCTTCAGTTGGCTCAAAGTGGAAAATCTTACGAACGACAATTTGAAGAATTTGTAAAATATCAAACTAATGATTTAGAAGAGTCACTTTTTCATCAGGAATATGCAACATTAGCAAAGCTGTTTGAAGGTGTAAAATTACTTGGAGATTACAGCGAAAAGATAAAAGATCAAATTATTGCTTTCGGAGAAGTTTTATCCGCAAAGTATATCACTCAAATTTTAACCTCAAAAGGACTTAAAACAAAGTATGTGGATACTCGTGAGTTGATTAAAACCGATGCTAACTTTGGAAATGCTCAGCCAATTGATACAATTTCTAAAAAGAATGTCCTTAAATTTTTTGAAAGTGAAGATGAAATTCATGTAGTAACAGGGTTTATTGCTTCAACAGTTAATGGCGAAACAACAACTCTTGGACGAAATGGAAGTAATTACACGGCGTCTTTATTAGCGAATTACCTTGATGCAGAAGAATTTCAGAATTTCACACATGTAGACGGAATTTACACCGCTAATCCAGAATTGGTTTCTGATGCAAAAAAAATAGAAAAGCTATCGTTTAACGAAGCAAATGAATTAGCAAATTTTGGCACCAATATTCTACACGCCAAAACAATAATCCCACTAGTAGAAAAAAATATTCCACTTCGTATCCTGAATACTTTTAACCCTGAAAGCGCAGGAACACTCATCACTTCAGAGCAAACAGACGAAGGGATAAAATCACTTTCAGTTTTAAACGATGTGTCACTTATCAATCTTGAAGGACGTGGATTGCTTGGTAAAACAGGTGTTGATGCCAGAATCTTCAGCGTAATGGCAGATAACAATATTAGTGTTAGCATCATTTCACAAGGTTCTTCTGAACGTGGAATCGGAATTGTAGTTAATACTGATAGGGCATCGGAAGCATTGATAGGTTTAGAAAAAGAATTCGAAAATGATTTTTACACTCGCGATGTAAATAAAATAACGGTCGATGATAATATCTCGGTGATTTCAATTATTGGTCAGGATTTAAGTACTTTTCATAAACCTTACACTGCTTTAATCAGAAACAAAGTAGTACCTATTTTATTCAACAATACTACAACTGGAAGAAATATAAGTTTAGTAATCAAGAAGCAGGATTTAAACAGGGCTTTAAATGTTATTCACGGTGAGATATTTGGCGTAACAAAAAAGATCAATATAGCTGTTTTTGGTCACGGAGTTGTTGGTGGGACATTAATTAATCAAATACTTACTTCTGCTAAAAAAATTGAAGAAAGAAAAGATATAAAATTGAATCTTTTTGCAATTGCAAATTCTAAAAAAGTATTGCTTAAAAAAGATGGAAACAATGAAAATTGGAGAGAAGAAATTTCAGAAAAAGGAGTAAAATATTCAATTACTGATATTGTAAATTTTGCCAAAGAAAATCATCTTGAAAATTTGATTGCTATTGACAATACTGCAAGTAAAGAATTTGCACAAAATTATTTTGAATTGATAGAAAATAGTTTTGATTTAGTGTCTTCAAACAAGGTGGCAAATACGCTTGGTTACGATTTCTACAAAAAACTGAGAAATGCTCTCGATAAAAATCAAAAGACATATCTATATGAAACGAATGTAGGAGCTGGATTGCCACTTATAGATACCATAAAGTTATTGCATCTTTCGGGTGAAAACATAACAAAAATAAAAGGAGTATTTTCGGGTTCACTAAGTTTCCTATTCAATCATTTTTCTAATGAAGATAAAAAGTTCAGCGAAGTGCTTAAAGAAGCAATAAGTAATGGATACACTGAGCCAGATCCACGCGAAGATTTATGTGGAAATGACGTAGCTAGAAAACTTTTAATCTTGGCTCGTGAGTTGGATTTACAAAATGAATTTGACGAAATTTCCATTGAAAATCTTATCCCTGAATCATTAAGAAGCCTTTCAACTTCAGAGTTTTTAATTAATCTGCATGAACTTGATGACCACTATAATAAAATAAAGCTTAGTCAAAGAGAAGGAAATGTACTTCGTTACATTGGAGAGTTATCTGGAGACTTGCAACAGGACAGAGGTAATCTTGAAGTGAAATTGGTTTCAGTTCCTGAAAGTTCTGCTCTGGGACAACTAAGAGGCTCCGATTCAATTTTTGAAATCTATACTGAATCGTATGGAGAAAGACCAATCGTGATTCAAGGAGCAGGAGCAGGAGCTTCTGTAACTGCTAGAGGAGTTTTTGGAGATATATTACGAATTGCAGACAAAGGATAATCATGAAAGTAACATTAAAAAGAATTAATGAAGATTATCATTTTGAATTACAAAATGAACGCGGACATAAACTGTATTTAGATAATAAGAAAGAATTTGGAGGAAGCGACTTGGCACCAAGCCCCATGGAATTGTTATTGATGGGAGTTGCAGGCTGTAGTGCTATAGATGTTATTTCGATACTAAAAAAACAAAGACAAAATATAATATCTTATTATACAGAAGTCGAAGGAGAAAGAGTGCAAATTGATGAGGCTAAACCATTCAAAAATATTATCGTGACAATTTTTTTAGAAGGAGACATCGACGAGCAAAAAGCACAAAAAGCGGCACAACTGTCTTTCGAAAAATATTGTTCGGTTTCTAAAACGTTAGAACCTACAGCGACAATAGATTATCGAGTAAAGGTAAATAATCAAGCAGTATAAAGAATAATAAAAGCAACAAACAACAAACAAAGCAATAAAATGAATAATTCAGAATTTGGTTTGGAAACCCAAGCCATTCGTACACAAATAGAAAGAACCCAATTTTTAGAACACTCAGTTCCTTTATATTTAACATCGAGTTTCGTTTTTGAAGATGCCGAAGACATGAGAGCTTCGTTTACCGAAGAAAAAGAACGTAATATTTATAGTCGTTTTACAAATCCAAATACAAGCGAATTTGTAGAAAAAATTTGCAAATTGGAAGGAGCCGAAGATGGTTATGCATTCGCAACGGGAATGGCAGCAGTGTATTCAACTTTTGCAGCTTTGTTGGAAGCAGGTGATCATATAGTGTCAGTAGGCAGTGTCTTTGGTTCAACTCATACCTTGTTCACAAAATATTTTCCTAAATGGAACATTTCCACTAGTTATTTTGATATCAACAAACCGGAAACGATAGAAAGTTATATTCAGCCAAATACGAAAATCCTTTTTGCCGAATCGCCAACAAATCCTGCAGTAGATATTATCGACTTAGAATTATTGGGACAAATCGCTAAAAAACACAATCTGATTTTAATTGTAGACAACTGTTTTGCAACACCACTTTTACAAAATCCAATTCAGTACGGAGCTGATTTAGTTGTGCATTCTGCTACCAAATTAATCGATGGGCAAGGACGAGTTTTGGGAGGCGTAACTGTCGGAAGGGCTGATCTAGTGAGAGAAATTTATTTATTCTCAAGAAATACAGGACCAGCTCTATCACCATTCAATGCATGGGTATTGTCAAAAAGTTTAGAAACTTTACCAATACGTGTAGAAAAGCATTGTGAGAACGCAGTGAAAGTGGCAGAATTTCTGGAAAATCATCCAAATGTAAAACAAGTAAAATACCCATTCCTAAAATCACATCCACAATATGAAATCGCTAAGAAGCAAATGAAACTT